>JAUXDG010000191.1 GCA_030618475.1 Gammaproteobacteria bacterium
ATTAGACTCTGACCTGAATAACCTGGGAGGCTGTCGGGCTTAGGTGATCGTAGCGAGGGAAAGGCATTTTGAGTCAGAATCACCGATCATTTGAGGCGAATAGTGAACCTATTTAACGAAAATGATCGTGGAATCTGGCCAACCAGGCTTGTCCGCAGTAGATCAGTCTATTCTCGGACAGGCTCCTAGGTCGGCCGCAACCGGATCAGCTGTGTTTGCACCAAACCAGCGTTCGGTTGTTGGCCGGCATTTCATAGTCTTCCTTCAATAGCAGGCCGGCTTTTTCCGCCAATGCCTGCAAAGCTTCGAAATCCCTCACCCCGCTTAACGGGTCGCGTTGCCTGAGCCATTGGTCAAAGCGTGCATTGCTTTCACTGGTATAGAGGCCGTTGTAGTTAAACGGACCGTACAAGCAGAATACCCCACCTGCGTCCAGCGTCTGACCAACACCTGCAAAAAAACATTCAACTTCCGGCCAGGACATGATATGCGCCGTATTGGCGCTGAATACAGCGTCGTAGCGAGCGGTGGGCCATGCATCCTTGCAGACATCGAGGGCAAAGGGTGGTGGCGCGTTAGCCACACCTGTATCGCCCAGCCAGGCCCTGATCCCGGCATGGTATTCGACGACGTCGCTGGTTTGCCAGATCAGTTCGGGGAATTCCGCTGCAAAATAGACAGCGTGCTGCCCCGTGCCGCTGCCGATCTCCAGCAGGCGTGATTTGCCGGCCAGCTCAATACGCAGCACCTCAAGAATCGGTGCGCGATTCTGTTCGCAGGATTCAGAGAAGGGTTTCATGCGCCCGCTGCACAGCGCTGTTCCAGTACCACTTTTTTGAAACCATCCTTACCGGCGATTTCGGGTCTTGCGGTGATTGCAGGACATCAAAGCGCAGATTGCCGGGTTCCTGGATGGAGGCCTCATGGTTGGCGCGCGAAGCGGCGATAAAATCCCCGGTATTTTCCGGGGTCACGTGGATGTGGACCAGGGTAACGTGCATGGTGAAATCCTTTGTGGTGAGAGATCCGGGTCAGGTGTCCGGCGCCGCCTTGCTGTTGTTCCGGCCAACGGGTATTTGCAGCCATTCCGTCCATTGAGTAAAGATGGCCGGGTCGAGTGCCGCCGCCGATGAGCGTGCTTGCAGCGTGGGTGAAAATACCGCTCCACCTTCCAGTGTAACGGCTGAACCGCCGGCTTCCAGCAAAATCAGGTTGCCTGCCGCATAATCCCAGAGTTTCTGTTGACCGTGCAGGTACACGTGGCAGCGTCCTGCAGCCAGCCAGCACCAGTCCAGGGCCACGGCACCAAAACTGCGTTGTGATTTGTATGGCGGGTTGGCGGCCAGACGGCTGGCAAGTTCACCTGAAAGGCGCTTTAAATCGATGAGTGCCACGCCTTGTGAAAGCGGCGTCGATAATTGTTGCTGTGGCAAACGCTGACCGTTCAGCCAGGCACCCTGTCCCCTGACTGCCGTAAAGCATTCCCTGCGGCTGGGGTCGTACACAATGCCCATTTCGACTTGATTGTTGCGCAGCAGGGCGATGGATACGGCGTAGTAGGGTACACCGATCGAAAAGTTGCTGGTGCCATCCAGAGGGTCGATACACCATACGCCTGTCCCCGCCTGTTGCAGGGCTTTTTGCTGGGCGGGCACATCCATTTCTTCGCCCAGTATATCGATATCCGGCCAGTGTCGTTGCAATGTCTCGGCTAATGCGGACTGCATGACAAGGTCGGCTTCGGTGACCAGGCTGCCATCGGCCTTGCGTGATCCTGAGTGACAGCAGAATCGCTTCGGCAGTTCACGATCCGCAATTTCGCGAACAATCCGGGCCAGCTCTTTTATCGATTCTGAAAACATTGAATGAATAGTTCTACTTGGTATGATCCACTGCTTATTGAACCGGTAATAATATACCCGGCGTACGAGTACCGTTCTTCGGCGCGGGTTCGCGGCCGGCAGGCCACTGTTACGCTGCCTGTTTATTCACCGGGTGAATGATACTATTTTGGCACAAAGGGCGTCCATGAACATAAAGAAAACACGGCATAAAGATTCCGGGAAATCCGCTAAAAAGAAAAAAAACAAAAAGCCCCGTAAGGCAGAGACCAGCGACAGGCACCTGCTGTATGAACAGTCGGTTCAGGCAACAGACTTTGAATACGAGTTTATCGATACCAATTTCAAGCGAATTCGCGCTCGTAAAGCGAAGCTGTTGCGTGAGGATTTTTGTGGCACGGCACAGATGTGTTGTGAATGGGTGCGGGGGCGTGCTGACAATCAGGCAGTGGGCGTGGATTTTGATCCGGAAGTCCTGGCCTGGAGCCGTGAACACCATATAGCCGCTCTGGATCCGCAACAGGAAGCCCGTGTCACCCTGTTACAGGATGATGTACGGTCTGTGAAGACGGATCCTGTGGATATTGTGCTGGCGATGAACTTCAGCTGGCAGATCTTTGAACAGCGCGAGGTGCTGCGCAGCTATTTCAGCTCCGTGCGTGACAGCCTGGTCGATGATGGCATTCTGTTTCTCGATGTCTTTGGCGGCTACGAGGCTTACCAGGAACTGCAGGAGAAAACCAGGCACAAGGGTTTTACCTATGTGTGGGAGCAGGCAAGTTATGACCCCATAACCGGGCATATGGTCTGTCATATCCACTTCCACTTTAATGATGGCTCAAAAATGAAGAAGGCGTTCAGCTATGAATGGCGCCTTTACAGCCTGCCTGAAATAAAGGAGATACTGCTGGAGGCGGGTTTCAGCAAGGTCACCATTTACTGGCAGGGCTGGGATGAGGACGACGAACCCAACGGTATCTTCGAACCGGCCACCAGCGGTGAAGCAGATCCCGGCTGGATCTGCATGGTCAGCGCCGAGAAGTAAATACAAAGGAACAGGCGGTTAAATGTTCGTTGCGAAAATTTCACCATGCAAGGCATGTGGTAAGAAATAAAGCTGAAGGAGTACTGGCATGCGTAGCGGACAATTCAAACACAAGTGGCCTGAGTTTCCCTCTGATCATGTCGTGGCCGTACTCGGTGCCAGCCGCAAACCTGCCAGATATTCAAACCAGGCGGTGCGGCTGCTGAAAACCGGTGGTTACCGTGTTATTCCAGTTCATCCGAAAATTGCCGAGATTGAAGGCATCGTCGTCAGCCCCAGGCTGTGCATGATCAGTGACAAGGTGCATACACTGACGCTTTACGTGGGGCCGGAGCGAAGCCGGTCGATGACACAGGATATCGTCGATCTGAACCCGGCGCGGGTGATTCTTAATCCCGGTACGGAATCCAGGGAACTGGAGGACACCCTCAGATCCCATCACATCGAATGTATTCACGGCTGCACGCTGGTCATGTTGCGGACAGGCCAGTTCTAGGAGCCTGTGAAAACACTGGCGAATGGGTGGTGGTAAGGTATAATCCCGGCGCAAGCCTTGTTGGCACAGGCTATGCATCTATCCAGGGACTATGAGACCGAAAGACAAGACCGTTCGTTACACAGACGTTCAGCACCCCGCACGCCGCAGGTTTATCCAGACTTTTCTCGGCACTACAGCCACCCTTGCGACACCGTCGCTGTGGGCATCGGTGCAGCGTGCACCTGAACGCAGTCTGGCATTCAAAAATCTGCACACGGGTGAGTCGTTGCGCACGACCTTCTGGGCGGAAGGCCGATATCTCAATGATGAATTGAAAGCCGTTAACCAGGTCATGCGAGATCACCGCTCGGGTGATGTGCACCCTATGGATCCGAAGTTACTGGATCTGTTGTATGTCCTGCAGCAGTCGGTTGCCGTCAACGGTTCGTTCCACATAATTTCCGGCTATCGCTCACCGCAAACCAATCAGAAGCTGCGTTCCAAGAGTGGCGGGGTAGCGAAAAAAAGCCTGCACATGCAGGGCAAGGCTATCGATATCCGCTTGCCCGGGTGTCAGCTCAAACATCTGCGTGATGCTGCACTGGAACTGAAAGCGGGTGGCGTGGGGTATTACGCCAGGTCCGACTTCATCCATGTCGATACCGGAAGGGTCAGACGCTGGTAACTCGGCCCGACTTTATCAACACGAAGGTCTCAGGGGCGGCCCCCTGTCCGCGATCAAATCACCCTGAACTCACCAGGCATTAGTCTACCGAGCCTTAAGGTCGGGTAACCGATATGCCCGAGCACCCGCCGCGCGCCCTGCTGTCTGCGCCGTTATTTTTGCGAACTCCATCACAATTTCGGTGGATCCACCGAAATTGCTGCGGAACACCGCCATACCGGCCCTCCTGATCGACCACTGTTTTTCCAGGCCGGACGTCTGCTCCACTAGAAGAACCCCGTTAAGCTTCAGAAATTAAAATAAAAATTATAAAGGCAGGGTTTATTCGTTCTGCCCGTCGAAATTTTGGCACATCCGTTGCTCCCAGTATGGGTAACACCAGCGGACGAGTTTCCAGCTAATGCATCATAAAACGCACCGAGTTCAACAAGCAGTCCGCGGCATGCTGCAAGCAGTTGAGCCACCGGGCGTCTGACGGGAGGTGATAGCCATGATCATGCCAAGACAGCACAGGCCCGGGTTACCCTTGCTGGCGATGGTAGGTATCGCCCTGCTCAGCCATACCGTATCGTTGCATCAGGATTACGGCCTGTATTCGCTGCTCAACGCTATCCAGGTCAGTGACGGGAAAAGCCATGACAATCCACAACTGTCGCCAGCAGCCACGGTCGCGCGGTTGCCGGACCGGCGCATGCTCGCGGTAACTCCCGTCGAAAATGTCTGGACACGGCTGCGCGGCGGCTTCGCGCTCCCGGCGGGCAGATCGGGTCCGGTGCAAGTGCAGCTCGAAAGGTTTGCGAGAGATCCGGGCAATGTCGAACGGATTATGCAAAGGGGCACGCCCTATCTGCGTCACATACTGAACGAGATCAAGCAACGCGGTCTGCCGACGGAACTGGCCCTGCTGCCCGCCGTCGAAAGCGCCTTTGATCCCTTTGCCCGTTCAGCGCAAGGCGCCGCGGGTTTGTGGCAGTTCATGCCGCGCACAGCCAGCCACCTGGGGCTCAAACAGGACGCGTGGTACGACGGTCGCCAGGATGTCATCGCTGCGACGGCTGCCGCACTCGATTATCTGACGCATCTCCAGCAACGTTTCGATGGCGACTGGCTGCTGGCCCTCGCCGCCTATAATGCCGGGCCTACGCGCGTACAACGGGCGATCCGGCACAACCGCAACAACGGCAAGCCGGTGGATTTCTGGCACCTGCAACTCCCCAAAGAGACCCGTGACTACGTGCCGAAATTGCTGGCACTGCGGGCAATCATCGTGACACCTGACAGCTACAGCCTGACGCTGCCGCTCGTCCCGGATACCCCCTATTTTTCGGTTGTCGACAGCGGCGGGCAGCTCGACCTCGAGGTGGCCGCCCGGCTGGTCGGGATATCCATAGATGAGATCCGTCGCCTCAACCCGGCCTTCATTCGGCAGACCGTCCGCCGCGGTGGATCCCACAGGCTGCTCATTCCGACAGCCCGCGTGGCCACCTTCCGCACCCGGCTTGCAGGGTTAACTGAGCAACAGCGGGTGCAGTGGGTCCGCCACGCCATCCGTGCCGGCGACACGCTGAGCGCTATCGCCCAACGCTACCGGATCAAGGTTGCACGCCTGCGCGCGTTCAATCAGCTGCCGGACTCGAGCATCAGGGCGGGCGACCTGCTCATCGTGCCCGTTGCGCGGGGCTAACCCGGATATCTCACCACAAGCACCCTGCCCCCTCAAAGTAAGTTGAGATTTTGAAAAAGGTTAAAAAACCGGTATCCCGCAGGTATCCACATTTACGCGATGCTAAACGATGCTACCTGGTGCT
>JAUXDG010000084.1 GCA_030618475.1 Gammaproteobacteria bacterium
ATTGCCGAGGGATGTGGCCGTCGAGCGTACAGGGATGTATTCACAGCGAGTCATGAAACGGTACAGGAAACCGGGCCACCGCCAAATCATCAGTGTGCATAATGCCTACAGAATCTTCGATTCCAGTTATTACCATCGACGGCCCCAGTGGTTCAGGCAAGGGAACCATCAGCCGTATGCTTGCCCGAGAACTGGGTTTTCATTTTCTCGACAGCGGGGCTCTGTACCGACTGTTGGCGTTTGCCGCGCAACGGCGCGGGATCGCACTGGATGATGAATCTGCGCTGGCGGCATTGAGTGGGGAACTGGATATCCGATTTCCTGCCGACGGGGACGGTGATCGGGTATTGCTGGACGGAGAGGATGTCGGTGATGCAATCCGCACCGAGGCGGCCGGGAGCGGTGCTTCCCGGGTGGCGGTGCTGCCGGCGGTTCGAGAGGCGTTGCTGGATCGCCAACGCCGTTTCCGTCTGGTTCCCGGTCTGGTGGCTGACGGCAGGGATATGGGTACAGTGGTATTTCCCGATGCAGATGCCAAGATTTTCCTCACTGCAAGTGCCGAGGAGCGTGCAAGGCGACGATGTAAGCAATTGAATGAAAAAAGAATATTAGTCAAGTTCGAGGATGTCCTGGCCGATATCCAGGTGCGTGATGAGCGGGATGCCAGCCGTTCCGTGGCGCCTTTACAGCCGGCGCAGGATGCTGATCTGCTGGATACCAGCGAGCTCGATATTCCTGCCACTATCGAACGGCTTCGCGATTTAGTAAATAATCGCCTAAACCCGTGAAATTCAAAGAATATACGGTTATAATTCGCGTTTACACAGTCCGGCGTCTCAAACAGCTGCCGGTTTTTTAACTTCAACCCGCCACCGGTTTCGTTACTGGTCGGGCGGATTTTGTATGCCGTTGCACAATGCGGCGGAAGGATTATTCACCCATGTCTGAAAGTTTTGCTGAACTCTTTGAAGAAAGCCTGGTTAACAAAGAAATGCGTCCAGGCACGATTGTTACTGGAACTGTTGTTGATATCCAATCCGACGCAGTCATCGTGAATGCAGGTCTGAAGTCGGAAGGCGTTATCCCGATAGAACAGTTTTACAATAATCAGGGTGAAGTCGAAGTCGTTGTTGGCGACGCTGTTGAAGTATCTCTGGATGCTGTTGAAGACGGCTTTGGCGCAACACGTCTGTCGCGTGAAAAAGCCAAGCGTGCCCAGGTCTGGAAACGGCTGGAGCAGGCATCTGAAGATGGCGAAATTGTTACAGGCGTTATCAGCGGTAAAGTGAAAGGTGGTTTCACTGTTGATATCGAGGATATCCGTGCCTTCCTTCCAGGTTCTCTGGTTGATGTGCGTCCGGTACGTGACACGACCTACCTGGAAGGTAAAGAACTCGAATTTAAGATTATTAAGCTCGATCAGCGCCGCAACAATGTCGTGGTCTCCCGCCGTGCGGTGGTCGAGTCTGAATACAGTGCCGAGCGTGAACAACTGCTGGAAAGCCTGCAGGAAGGTGCTCAGGTCAAAGGTATCGTCAAGAACCTCACCGACTACGGTGTCTTCGTGGATCTGGGTGGTATCGATGGTCTGCTGCATATTACCGATATGGCCTGGAAGCGCGTCAAGCATCCGTCTGAAATCGTCGACGTCGGCCAGGAAATTGATGTCAAGGTGCTCAAGTTCGATCGCGAGCGCAACCGTGTGTCCCTCGGCCTGAAACAGCTGGGTCAGGATCCGTGGGCCGATCTGGCCCGTCGCTACCCGGAAAGCACGCGTCTGTTTGGCGCCGTTACCAATATTGCCGACTACGGTTGTTTCGTGGAAATCGAGGATGGCGTGGAAGGCCTGGTGCACGTATCCGAGATGGACTGGACCAACAAGAATGTTAATCCCGGCAAGGTGGTGCATATCGGCCAGGAAGTCGAAGTCATGGTGCTGGATATCGATGAAGAACGCCGTCGCATCTCACTGGGTATGAAGCAAGTGCACGCCAACCCCTGGGACGAGTTCTCTGCGACACGTAACAAGGGGGATCACGTCAAGGGCACCATCAAGTCAATTACCGATTTCGGTATCTTCATCGGACTGGATGGCGGTATCGATGGCCTGATTCACCTGTCCGATATCTCCTGGAACGAAACCGGTGAAGAAGCTGTTCGCAGCTACAAGAAGGGCGAAGAGCTGGAAGCGGTGGTCCTCTCGGTCGATGCCGAGCGTGAACGGATTTCCTTGGGTATCAAACAGCTGGAGAAGGATCCTTTCTCCGGATTCTCGGCAGATAATGCTAAAGGAAGTATCGTCAAGGGCGTTATTAAGGAAGTCGATGCCAAAGCAGCGATTGTCGATCTGGGTGACGGCATTGAAGGTACGTTGCGCGCCTCCGAACTTGCGCGCGACCGGGTTGAAGATGCCCGCACCGTGCTGAGCGTCGGCCAGGAGATCGAGGCCAAGTATATTGGTATGGATCGTAAGACTCGCACCATCGCACTCTCTATCAAGGCGAAGGACAGTGATGAAGAGGCGGCAGCGGTTAAGGATTACAGTCGTGGTACTGGTGCAGTAGGCACCAAACTGGGCGATGTTTTGAAGGAACAACTTGAAAATAGTGGTGACTAATCAATGGATTGGTCTAAACTTACGTTTAGGGTGTAAGGGAGGCAGGCGGCCTCCCTCAACCAAATGGGGACAGAAATATGACAAAGTCTGAGTTAATCGAAATACTCGCGGCTACAAACAGTCATCTAAACCATAGGGATGTGGAGCTGGCGGTCAAAAGCCTGATTGAGCAGATGAGTCAGTCCCTCTCCACGGGCCACAGGATAGAAATACGTGGTTTTGGCAGCTTCTCGCTGCACTACCGCCCGCCCCGCATGGGGCGGAATCCCAAGACCGGGGAAGCTGTTGCGCTGGCGGCGAAATATGTGCCGCATTTCAAGCCGGGCAAGGAGCTGCGCGAGAGGGTGAATGTCTATGGTCGCAGTGAGGCAGTCGGGGATACAGCAGCCGTTTCGAGTGAAAGCAGCTTGTTCTGAATAGACGGATTCCCGTGGTTTCAATGAAAGGGGGCAGATTTAACATCTGTCCCCTTTTATTTATGAAGCCGCTTTTTTGAGTTTGCCGATAAGCACCAAACCACAGATAATGACCGTTCCTGAGAAATGTGCATGAGGGGCGGAAATGGTACGCCTGTTTGGTTTTCTTTCATTGATTGTTCTTGTCGTGTTCGGCTTGTCCTTTGCAGTACTCAATGCCGAACCCGTCTCCCTTAACTACTATTTCGGATATCGCGATATTCCGCTTTCCATGATCGTCGTCCTGTCTCTGGCAGTGGGCGCCGTCATCGGCATACTCGTCAGTATGGGTATGATCCTGCGGCTCAAGCAGCAGCTGGGTGGTCTGCGCAGGAAACTGCAGGTTGCCGAGAAGCACGCCGACCTGTTGCATATTCTCCCGGCCAAAGAATAAAAGAGGCATGCAAGCACTGCTCTGGCTGCTGTTACCGCTTGCGGCTGCGTCCGGCTGGTGGATGGCGCAGTATAGCGAAAGAAAAAAGAAAACCTGCTCCCGGGCCATGCTGAACTCAGCGTACGGACAGGGTATCCACTATTTACTCAATGAGCAGCCCGATAAGGCATCTGAGGTTCTCATTCAGATGGTTGAAGTGGACCCCGATACCGTCGAGTTGCACCTTGCCCTGGGGAGTCTGTTCAGGCAGCGGGGAGAGGTTGACCGCGCCATTGCAGTACATCAGAACATCATCGCTCGATCAAAACTGAGCAAGACCCTGCGTAACCAGGCTAGCCTGGAACTCGGGCGTGATTTTCTGAAAGCGGGTTTGCTGGATCGAGCGGAGCAGCTTCTTTTGAGCCTGCTGGAAAGAAAAGAATATGAGAAAGTCGTGTGCCAGTACCTGATCGATATATACCAGCAGGTAAAGGAGTGGGGAAAAGCGCTTGAGATCGGCGAGCGTCTGGTGACGCTGGATTCAGACGCATGGAAACTGCGTCTGGCGCAATATCATTGTGAGCTCGGTGATGCCGCATTGCAGAGAACTGATCTTGATCTGGCATTACAGGAAGCAGAACAGGCGTGGATTGAGGACCCGAGCTGCGTGCGTGCGACGTTGCTGAAGGGGAATGTCTACCAGCTCAGGGGTGACTATCGCTCTGCGATAGAGACCTATCGCTACGTCGAGGCACAGAACCCCTGTCTCATGCCGGAAGTGACTGGCGGGATCCAGAACTGCTATAAGCGCTTGGGTGACAGGAAAAGCTGGGAAGACTACCTTAGCGGTCTTGTCGAGCGGCATAGTGAGCTGGTGTTTTTGCAGAAAAATCAGACGGGGCAGCAGTTACAGAAACCGGCGCTGCAACAGCTGCGCTATCGTTGTGACGAATGTGGCTTTACCAGCAGGAAGTTGTTCTGGCAATGTCCGGGTTGTCAGAACTGGAGCAGTGTAAAGCCGATAACTCATGAGAGCGGGACAAGTGACTGCGCGTTGCGGGATGCGCTGTGAATAAATTTCCGTCTGCCGACGTTACCGCAATGTGTTGTCGTCGGCGCGGTGCCTGGCTTGCGGAAACAGGGAAATCGGAATGAATGATGCAGCGATCGTAGATCCACGAGTGATAGTCGCACTGGATTTTTCAAACGGTGATCAGGCCAGGCAGTTCGTTGACCGGCTGGAACCGGGAAGTTGCCGGCTGAAAATCGGTAAGGAATTGTTTACACGTGAGGGACCCGAACTGGTGCGCTATTTCACGGCAAACGGGCATGAGGTTTTTCTGGATCTCAAGTTCCACGATATCCCGAATACTGTCGCACGAGCCTGTCAGGCGGCAGCGGCATTAGGCGTATGGATGATGAATGTGCATGCCTCAGGCGGAAGCAGGATGATGTCAGCCGCAAGGGCCGCGCTGGATGAGCTTGATGGACCGAATCGCCCCTTGCTGATTGGTGTGACGGTCCTGACCAGCATGGCTGGTGAAGATCTGAGAGAGCTTGGTGTGAATGCCGACCCCGGGGAACAGGTGTTACGGCTTGCCACGCTGGCCAGGGCGTCGGGGCTGGACGGTGTCGTCTGTTCTCCACAAGAGGCTTCGTTGTTGCGTGATGAGTTTGGGGAAAAGTTCAAGTTGGTGACACCCGGGATACGACCCAAAGGGGCTTCAATAGACGACCAGAGCCGTGTATTAACACCAGCCGACGCTATACGTAGTGGCGCAGATTACCTGGTCATGGGGCGTCCGATTACAAGAGCCGAAGATCCGGCTTCAGTGCTTCATGATATAAACCAGGAGTTACAGGACGCAGTCCGGGATTATTAAGGCGTACGTAAGTTAGCCGACACAAGCTTGCGGGACCGTCGGCCGCATGCACGCGGCCGTCGAGCGTACAGGGACGTATTTACAAGGTGAATTGCGTAGCAAGAAAGGATCCCCTGGGGGACAGCGTGTCTCGCCAGCTTATGTCGGCTAACTTACACATGCCTTAGTAACAGCTTGTGGTTAAGTATATGGGTGTTGTGAACTGATTTATCAACCATTGGAGCCGGCGGTCTGCCTGCGCGGGCTCAGCTGGCCGGGTCTTTACACCTGAATTCAAGGATGGTGCCGTCGGTCCCGGTAATCTCGACCTGCGTACCAACTGCACAATTCTCCCCGCGGATTTTCCAGCTTGAATCGTCCACGCGGATTTTCCCGATACCGTCAATGATTGGTTCCTGCAGGGTGAAAGTGCGGCCGATGTACTGTTCTCCACGGCGGTTCAGCGCCGGTTGATCTGTGTCACCGGGTGTGGCGCGAAAGAACTTGCGCCAGATGATGATGCTGACCACCGACAGCACGGAAAAGAGCAGCACCTGGTATTCCCACGACAGGGTCGGGGACAGGTAGACCAGCCCGCCCACCGCACCGGCAGCGATGCCCAGCCACAAAAAGAATGCGCCGGGTGCGAAGACTTCAAAAATGATCAATGCTGCGGCCAGTATCCACCAGTGCCAGTAATCGAGCTGTTCCAGCATCACGCCTGCCCGCCTTTCTGTCCGGCGAGTGCTTGCTTGGTCAGTTCGGTAATGCCACCCAGTGCACCGATGACGTTCGCTGCTTCCAGCGGCATCAGCACCAGCTTTTCGTTGGGGGACATGGCAATGCTTTGCAGGGCATCGATATATTTGCTGGCCACGAAATAGTTGATCGCATTCAGGTCACCCTCGGCAATGGCCTTGGAGACCATAGTGGTCGCTTTGGCTTCGGCCTCGGCCTCACGTTCACGAGCTTCGGCCTCCAGGAATGCGGCTTGTCGTTTACCTTCTGCATCCAGAATGGTGGCCTGCTTTTCACCTTCAGCGCGCAGGATTTCCGAGGCACGAACGCCTTCGGCTTCGAGGATACTGGCGCGTTTTTCACGTTCCGCTTTCATCTGCCTGGCCATGGCCTCGACCAGATCGCGCGGCGGGGTGATGTCCTTGATCTCGATACGGGTGACCTTGACGCCCCAGGGTGTGGTTGCATCGTCGACCACCGTCAACAACTGCGCATTGATGGTGTCACGCTGGGACAGCAGTGCATCCAGATCCATGGAACCCATGACGGTACGGATGTTGGTGACGGTCAGGTTGAGGATGGCCACTTCCAGCTGACTGACTTCATAGGCGGCTTTGGCGGCATCGAGCACCTGAAAGAACACGATGCCATCAACGGTCACCATGGCGTTGTCCCGGGTGATGACATCCTGGGAGGGAACATCCATGACGCGTTCCATCATGTTCAGTTTTGCACCGATGCGGTCGATGATCGGCGTGATCAGGTTGAGGCCCGGGCGCAGTGTGCGGGTGTAGCGTCCGAATCGTTCAACGGTATATTCGCTGCCTTGCGGGATCGATTTGACACCCATGGCGACCAGTACCACGGCCAGTACCAGAATGAGAATGACGAATTCCTGAAAACCAAACATAATGTCTCCTTTATGGTTACTGGACCAGGTCGGCCTTGATCCAGGTGCTTGCGTTGTCCCTGCTTTGCGTCGACCCGTAACCCCCCACCCGGCTGCTGGAGCTCGGGGTTTGCTCGGTGACCCCGCCTATCGGTAACCACTGGCCGAGCCTGCCGGTGATTCTGGTGCTGGCGCTCTCGGTTTCGATATCGCCACCGCGCTTGCTGCTCTGTGACTGCTTGTACGGGCTTACGTCCATCGTGATCTGTTCGCTGTGAACCCTGGGCAGGACATAGAAACCGGTATTGATTTCTTTATAGTCTACACCGCCTCCAATAGCGTCGTGGCGTCCGCCTCGCCAGTAGCCGCCGGAGAGGTAGGGGATCGATTCACCGGTTTCGATATAGCCTTCGCTGCCTTCGCTGATGCGTAACTGGTGTATCGGGTTATCGCTCAGGCGCCCCCGGGTGCTGAAGGTATGGGCGCCCGCTGAGGCGTTACGGGTGCTGTACTGAGCGTCGGCGCCGCGTTTTGCTGACTCGCCCGTACTGCCCAGGCTGACGTTGGCGTTACTGTCCTGGTACTGGAAGTCCCCGCTGACGCCCAGCGCGCGCAGCTCACGGTCGTTGCCCTGGAACACCGAAATCAACAGCATTCTTGCCGCCCTGTCCAGTGAGCTGACCATCTGCTTGATCTGCTCGAAGTTGCTGTCCGAGGTGCGAATAAAAAGCTGGTAACCCTGACCGGTGAGGGAGTCATCGGGGCCGAGCATGGGTTTGATGACGGGCATGATCTCGTCTGCAGGCCGATGCGCGAGTTGAATAGTCTGGATGGAGTCGGCGAGAGCAACTCCGGTAAACAGACTGATGCTGCATAAAAGAGCCATGAGAATGTTCATGATTACAGGTGTAACCTTCTGAATTCCGGATGCGATTCGCTACGTTCCCAGACTTCGGTGAAGAAATCCAGTTTTCTTCGTGCGGCCACGGGGGCATAGAAGTTTGCCGTGCCTTCAAAGCGGTCCGCCAGTGAGCGGTGAATCAGGCCGCGCTGGTCGGCGATGAGACAGGCTTCGTTGAAATTCTGATAGTCCTGGTGCGGCTGGCGGAACTCAATGGAACTGCTCAGTTTTCGTCCAAATTCGATCAGCCGGTGGCATCTTTTAATCGGCGTCGAGGGGTCCTGAACCAGGAAACGGATACGTGCCTGTCGATTACGCAGGCAAAGGCTGCTCAGCAAGTCGAGGAATGTTGCACGATCGTAGAGGAAGGGGTCGAGGTCGCGGCTGATAATATCAAGCGAGGCTTGAGTCTGCCCTACCATCAGATCGATGGCGTGCCGGGTCTCTGCGCGGGTGAGTAACTCGATTTCAATGTCCGAGATACCGAGCCTGAGTTCAACAAACTGCCTGAAACTTTCTTCATTGCTCATATCGAGAGGGTACTTTGATCAGCTATGGGTATACGGCTGATATCGGCCCCACTCGCCATAATTTGAGTCGGACTGCATGCCGTCGTTCGGCGATCCTTTGATCCTGGGGGACTGGACCGGATTTCTCACCACAAAGGGCACGAAGGACTTGAGACCTGCGTGTCCTTTGTGGTTAAGGCCGACAGGTTCTTAGATCGAATGGCACTTGGTTAAGCTCATTGTTCTGCTGTAGGTGCGAATTTATTCGCACAATGTGCGCAGAGTTTGTGCGTTACTGTGCGAATAAATTCGCACCTACGCGCTTAACATGGTGCTCTTGGGGTGTAGTGCCGGTAATTTCGGCTTAAGTAAGCACCATTTCTCCTATATGGATTTTGCCTGCTCGACGGCGTTGCCGATATAAGTTGCCGGTGTCAGTTTGGATAGCTCCTGTTTGGCTGGTTGCGGAATTTCCAGGCCGTCGATAAAGTCTTTCAGCGATTCGGCGCTGATACCTTTGCCGCGGGTGAGCGCTTTCAGTTTCTCGTAGGGCTGCTCGATGCCGTAGCGGCGCATCACCGTCTGTATGGCTTCCGCCAGCACTTCCCAGGTGGCATCCAGGTCTTCCTGAAGCCGATCAGGATTGGCTTCCAGTTTACCGATGCCGCGCAGCATAGAGGCGTAGCCAATCACAGAGTGTGCGACACCAACGCCAAGGTTACGTAATACCGTCGAGTCGCTGAGGTCACGTTGCCAGCGAGACACGGGCAGCTTTATTGCCAGATGATCAAAGATGGCATTGGCGATACCGAAATTTCCTTCGGCATTCTCAAAATCGATGGGATTGACTTTGTGCGGCATGGTGGAGGAACCCACTTCGCCCGCTATGGTTCTCTGTTTGAAATAGCCCAGTGATATGTAGGCCCAGACGTCCCTTGCAAAGTCGGTGAGGATGACATTGAAACGGGCAATCGCGTCGAACAGCTCGGCGATGTAGTCGTGGGGTTCAATCTGAATGGTATAAGGGTTCCAGTCGAGCCCCAGACCGGTTACGAAGTTTCTGGCAAATACCGGCCAGTCGATTTCCGGGTAGGCGACCAGATGGGCATTGTAGTTGCCGACAGCGCCGTTGATCTTGCCGAGTAATTCAACTCCTGCAGCTTGCTCGCGCTGGCGGCGCAGACGATAGACAAGGTTCGCCATTTCCTTGCCAAGCGTCGTCGGTGAGGCGGGTTGGCCGTGGGTGCGGGACAGCATCGGCATCTCCGCGGTGTGGTGGGCAAGCGCGGTAATGGACTGAATGATTTCGTCGAGTTGCGGCAGTAACACCTGGCCGCGCGCCTCACGCAACATCAGGGCGTAAGCAAGGTTGTTGATGTCCTCGGATGTGCAGGCGAAATGGATGAATTCACTGATGGCTTCAAGTTCATCGTTACCCGCGATTTTTTCCTTCAGGAAGTATTCTACGGCTTTGACGTCGTGGTTGGTTGTGCGCTCGATATTTTTAACACGCTGGGCATCGTCTTCGCCGAACTTGTCGATAATGCCGTCGAGCAGCTTGTTGGCGTGCTCGCTCAGGGCGGGCACTTCCTGTATATCCGTGTGTGCAGCCAGTGCCTGCAACCAGCGGACTTCGACCAGGACGCGGTGTCTGATAAGACCGAACTCGCTGAAAATGGGGCGCAGGATTTCCGTGTGACGAGCATAGCGGCCATCGACGGGAGAAACAGC
>JAUXDG010000184.1 GCA_030618475.1 Gammaproteobacteria bacterium
CAGCTTCTGTGTTGCGGCAAGGGTGACATAAAACGATTATGCGCCCCTTGCCGCGCCTTCAATCTGAGCCAGAATCCGGCGCAATCTTTGGACAATTGTTTATTTTCGCGACCCTGAACACGGCTTCGTCAGGCGGCCCTGCCAAGGATTATTTCCAGGACCAGTTTGCTGCCAAAATAGGCCAGTATCAGGAGTCCGAATCCACTCAGGGTCCAGCGGATGGCTGTGCGACCACGCCAGCCGAATTTCCAGCGGCCCCACAGCAGTATGCTAAAGATGCTCCAGGCCGCAATGGAGAGAAAGGTTTTATGTACCAGGTGCTGGGCAAAGATATCATCCAGAAACACGACTCCGGTCAACAGGGCGGCGCTTAACAGCACGAAGCCCGTGCCAATCATCTGGAACAGCAGTTGTTCCATGACCTCCAGCGGGGGCAGGGCACGAATAAAGCCACCGGGGTGGCGGTTGCGTAAATGCCGGTCCTGAATCGCCAGCAACACAGCCTGTACGGCGGCCAGCGCAAACAGGCTATAGGCCAGTACCGAGAAAAGAATATGCAGATCGAGTTGCCACGCCCCCGATGTGATCGTCGTCTTTTGCCCCGGGTTCCAGCTGGCAAGGGCGAGTGTGGCAGCGGCGATCGGGAGTATCGGGATACCCAGATTTTCAACCGGGTTTTTCAGGGCAGCCAAAAGCAGCACGACGACGGTCAGCAGTGCGATCAATGATGCCGCGTTAAAAAATCCCAGATTCAGCCCGTTTCCTGTTATCAGGTCCGGGTAGAGAACTACAGCGTGCAGGATTACTGCGCTGAAGCCCAGCACCAGTACCGTAGCGCGGCTCATACGCAGACCCGATTCAGCGCCGGCCAAGCGCGCCGTAAGCGTAGCACTGGTTAAAAGGTATAAGACAATCGCAACAACGGCAACGGCGAAAAGATACATATGAAGAATAATGGCATAAGCCGCCTGTGGCTGGAAGCCTTAGCTGCTGGCGGCAGTGCCTGACAGTGTCAGGTGTGCTGACGTATTACGGCAGTCTGCCCGCGGGATGGGCGATTGACAGCGTTTTCAGGCCCGGAAGTGTGACGCTGCCAACACTTTTTTTGTGAAATGCCGTGGCACGATACTCGCATTGAACAGGGAAACAGACTGCAAAGAGCGACTTATGAAACTCAGGGTTTTAGGATGTAGTGGAGGGATTGGTGCGTATCTGAGTACGACCTCTCTGCTGGTCGACAGCGATATTCTGATCGATGGTGGTACCGGGGTTACCGAATTGAGCCTCGAAGAGATGTCGCGCGTTCGCCATATATTTGTGACTCACTCTCACCTTGATCATATTGCCGGTATACCCATGCTGCTCGATTCGGTGTTTGAGCAAATCACCGAACCAGTCGTTCTGCACGCACGGCAGGAAACCATCCAGGTCCTGAAGGATCATATTTTCAACTGGCAGGTGTGGCCGGACTTTTCCCAGCTGCCGAGCGCCGAAAACCCGGTGTTGCGTTTTGAGGTCATGTCGCCGGGGCAGCAGATCAGGGTTGACACCCGCAGCATCGAAATGATCGCCGTGAATCACGTGGTGCCGGCGGCGGGTTATCGGGTGCAAAACGGTATCGGTTGTTTTGCGTTCAGTGGCGATACCACCAGCAATGATGCATTCTGGGAGGCGCTGAACCGTCACGATAAACTGGACCTGCTGATCGTGGAAAGTGCTTTTGCAGACGAAGATCGTGAGCTGAGTTCTAAAGCGCATCACTACTGCCCGAAATTGCTGGCGGACGACCTGAAAAAACTGCAACATCGGCCTCGATTGTATCTGACCCACCTGAAACCCGGCAGCGAAGACATCATTCTCGAGCAATGCCGCGGCCATATCGATGAACTGCCGGTGCATCGGCTGTGCGGGGGTGACCGCTTCACGCTATAATCTCCGCTTCTGTGGCGGAGTACTAAATGTTTCAAAACCTCACTGATCGACTGACCGGGACCATCAAGCGCCTGCGTGGCCAGGGCCGTTTGAGCGAAGACAACATCAGGGAATCCCTGCGCGAAGTACGTATGGCCCTGTTGGAAGCGGATGTCGCCTTGCCGGTCGTCAAGGAATTTACCGAAAAGGTCCGCCAACGCGCGGTTGGGCAGGAAGTCCTGCAGAGCCTCAGCCCGGGACAGGCGCTGGTCAAAATCGTCAATGACGAGCTGGTGTCCCTCATGGGGGTGGCCTGCGATGAATTGCAGCTCAATGTGCAGCCGCCAGCGGTGGTATTGATGGCCGGTCTGCAGGGGTCGGGTAAAACGACGTCCACCGCCAAGCTGGCACGCTGGCTCAAGGAGCGCAAGAAGAAATCCGTTGTGGTGGCCAGCTGTGACGTCTATCGTCCGGCAGCGATCGCTCAGTTGGAGACGCTGGCAGCTGATGTCGGCGCAGATTTTTTCCCCAGCCGTTCGGATCAGGATCCGGTAGCGATTGCCGTTGCGGCGCTGGAACATGCGCGCAACAAGCATTTGGATGTGCTGATTGTCGATACCGCCGGCCGCCTGCATATCGACGAGGAAATGATGGGTGAAATCCAGCGTATCCACGCCGCCATCGATCCCGTCGAAACCCTGTTCGTGGTCGATAGTATGACCGGTCAGGATGCCGCCAACACGGCGCGCGCCTTCAATGACGCGTTGCCGCTGAGCGGTATTGTCCTGACCAAGACCGACGGTGATGCCCGTGGCGGGGCGGCGCTGTCGATTCGCTCAATTACGGGCAAACCGATCAAGTTTCTCGGTGTCGGCGAAAAAACCGAGGCACTGGAAGCCTTCCACCCTGACCGCGTGGCGTCGCGTATTCTCGGTATGGGCGATGTGCTCAGTCTGGTGGAAGAGGCCGAGCGTAAGGTTGATAAGGTAAAGGCCGCCAAACTTGCCACTAAGCTGCACAAGGGCAAACGCTTCGACCTGGAAGATTTCCACGATCAGCTGGAGCAGATGATGGGTATGGGTGGCCTTGGCAGTCTGATGGACAAACTGCCCGGCGTTGGCCAGTTACCCCAGAAGGTGCGGGACCAGGTCAATGATCGCGATATGCACCGTATGTTGGCGATTATCCGTTCCATGACGGCACAGGAACGACGTTTTCCGGATGTTATCAAGGGATCGCGACGGCGGCGTATTGCAGCAGGTTCCGGAACACAGGTTCAGGATGTAAACCGTTTGCTGAAGCAGTTTATGCAGATGCAGAAGATGATGAAGAAAATGTCGAAGGGTGGCATGAAGAACATGATGCGCGGACTGAAGGGGCGCATGCCTCAGGGCTTCCCGTTTTGAAGCGGGCCACGGAATAGTCGCCAGAACGTTCCGTACCCCTGCTGCGGGCGACCGATACTAGAAAATAAAAACGGCGAACCCGAAGGTATCGCCGTAAAAGGGTCGCTATTATTATTCATCCCGCCCCCTTGCCACCGGTATGTGTTCTTGGTTATTTTCGGTGGAAAGTTTTCACGTTGTTGCAGGCTGTTCTTGGCGACAACTGGCAATCAACCATTATTAACTCCTGATTGTTTTAACTTTGTTCCCTGGTAGCTTTGTAGCAACTGCCGTGCCAATATAAAAAATTATTTTAAAGACAATGCGTTACAGTTTGTGTCTCAAGGCCATTTCAGTCCCGCTATTTATTTCTGTAAATAAATCCGTCGTTCTGGGGTGTTGTCCAGGTTGCGGAATAATCATAAGTTGTTAAAATTATTAATAAATTATAGGCAGACCCGGGCGAGCGTCGAAAATCTTTTCATTCGTAAATATTGTCGACACCGATAGTTCTGCCTTGTCCTCAGTGATTGTTTTAAATTGTCTTTAACGGCTTCACTTTTTAGCCGATTCGCGTAGAATACCCGCTTTTCTGTGTCGCCGGATTTTCCGGGGCCGTAAATATTTGTAGAGGTTCGATCTCGATGGTAACTATTCGACTGGCGCGCAGTGGTGCGAAAAAGCGGCCTTTTTTCCATGTGGTGGTCACGGATTCCCGCAATCGTCGTGACGGTCGCTACATCGAACGCATCGGATTCTTCAATCCGGTTGCTGTTGGTGAAGAAGTTCGTCTCAAGATCAATGCTGAGCGTGCTCAACAGTGGGTAAGCAAGGGCGCGCGGGCCTCTGATCGCGTCGCCAAACTGCTCAAGGAGCAGGAGCGGGCACAGTAAGCGAAAGCGAGTCACAACCGTATTTCATTCCTGTAGGCCGGATTTCGGGGGTCTATGGAATCCATGGGTGGGTGCGTGTCTATTCTTATACCCGTCCGCGTGAAAACATTGTCCAGTACCAGCCCTGGTATTTGAAAGACAGCGGCGGATACTGGCAGGAAAAGCAGCTCGCCGCCGGCAGTCGACATGGCAAAGGCATGATTGCCCGCCTGGCCGACTGCAAAAACCGGGACCAGGCCCAGGCGTTAATGGGCTGTGAAATCGGGATTCGGCGTGACCAGCTTCCTGCCGCAGCGCCGGGAGAGTACTACTGGCGTGATTTGCAGGGATTGAGCGTGGTCACCATAAAGGGTGAGCTGCTGGGAACGGTAGACCACCTGATTGAAACCGGTGCCAACGATGTGCTGGTGGTCAAAGGTGAACGGGAGCGCTTGATCCCGTTCGTGCTGGACCAGGTGATTGTTAACGTCGACCTGGATAAACGTGAAATCCAGGTCGACTGGGACAAGGATTTTTAGGGGGCGTCATGCGTATCGACGTGGTGACCCTGTTTCCGGACATGATTCGGGCGTGTTGCCGGTATGGCATTCCGCGCATAGCCGTTGAGAAAGGTTTGCTGGATCTGCATACATGGAATCCGCGGGACTATGCGGCCAACCGGCATCGCAGCGTCGATGACAGACCATACGGTGGCGGACCGGGTATGGTCATGCAGGTACAACCGGTGGCTGATGCCATCGAAGCGGCACGGGCGCAGGGCGACGGGCCGGTCATGTTTTTGAGCCCACAGGGCCGGCGACTGGACCAGATGGCGGTTAGGCGGTTTGCCGAGTTACCGCACATGATACTGCTGGCAGGCCGCTATGAGGGGGTCGATGAACGCATCGTTGAACAGCACGTTGATGAAGAGTGGTCTATTGGCGATTATGTGCTGAGCGGCGGTGAACCGGCGGCGCTGGTTTGCATTGATGCCCTGGCGCGTCTGTTACCCGGAGCACTCGGCGATGAGGAATCGGCGCTACAGGATTCGTTTATGGACGGCTTACTGGACTACCCGCATTATTCGCGGCCGGAAGTCGTCAACGGAAAAGCTGTACCGAGCGTTCTGTTGAGCGGTAATCACGCCGAGATCGAACGTTGGCGTATGAAACAGTCGCTGGGGCGGACCTGGCGGCGCAGGCCGGATCTGCTGGAGCAGATGACGCTTGGAGAGGAACAAAAGGCGTTGCTGGCGGAGTTTATTCGCGAGCAGTAGTAATTGACGGTTGAAACCCGTAACAGGCCCTAGGGGAAGACTCATGAGCAATATTATTGAAGAACTGAATAACGAACAGATGACCAAGAAAATCCCGGAATTTTCCCCAGGGGATACCGTGGTAGTGCAGGTCAAGGTCAAGGAAGGTAATCGCGAGCGTTTGCAGGCCTTTGAAGGTATTGTTATCGCCAGGCGTAATCGCGGTCTGAATTCCGCGTTTACAGTGCGCAAGATCTCGCACGGTGAAGGTGTCGAACGCGTATTCCAGACTTACAGCCCGTCGGTGGCGAGTATCACGGTCAGGCGCCGTGGTGATGTACGCCGTGCCAAGCTGTACTACCTGCGCGAACTTTCGGGTAAGGCGGCGCGCATCAAAGAGAAGCTCTGATTCCATGCGGCAGCCTCTGGCTTCCGCAGCGGTTCAGATCGACGGGCGACCTGGCCGCAGGTTGCCCGTTTTTGTTTGCGCTTTAACACGGCTGACGCGTTGTCTTGCTGTGGCG
>JAUXDG010000008.1 GCA_030618475.1 Gammaproteobacteria bacterium
TGGCCTCCGACTTCCCGAAGGGTTCGGCCATCATCCGGATCATGAAGAATTGCGTTCAGACGACGGATCAGAATCTCGTCTTCATCTCCTTTGCCCATGGTATCTCGCAACCAATGCAGCGCCTGGACGATGCGCATGGCCGGCCTCCCGGCCCAATATAACTTGCTTGCAGCCGTTGGTTTGAAGATGATTTCCATTTGGCCGAGCGAGATTGATTTGAGCCGCGCATCGGTATGCACAACGACCTTCGCAGGAACCGCATTCGTCAGCCCGAGATCATTTGCCGCGGTCATGCCATCGACGAGCACGCGAATCTGATCCCGCCGCGCAATCGCATCGATGACGTGTCTTGGGTCGGGGGGACTGCTCTTTTGTGTCAGACTATTGAGTGAGGGCTTGTCGTAAAGGCCACGATCAATCCGCCGCAAATTTCCGGCGCGCATCAGCCTCTGCAGTGTTTTGTCAACGGCATCGCGCGCGCCAAGATCGAGGAAATCTCGTGGCGTCCAGACCCCTCGCTGCGCACCGCTTTCGATACGCGCCAAGATCGCGGCCTTCAAGTCTGATGCAGCTTCTTTCATGTCCGAAATTTGTAGCATTATTTCGGACAATCGGCAAGCTGTATGTCCGAAATATGAATGCAAATTTCGGACAAGGTATTATTCCCATCTGAATCCAGACACTCCGACAGGTTTCCTAGAGGCGGCGGAGAGGTCGGGAGATATCTGCTCGTGTTCCAATCGGACGATTACCTCTGGACGAAGGCACCTTCGATGAGAAACATACCTACCCTACTTCGCAACTACCGACACCATCGCCCAGGGCATCGCCTGAGACATGGACTCTTTTCGCGAAGAAGGAACCCACTTTCCCACAACTCGATCAGCAATGACGTCTTTGAGAATCTCTCAGCCTGGACCGCTGAGTGCTGTGGTTCTGGAATGCACGGATAGGAATTGCCTCCTCACCGACACGAGCACGATTTCAGGAAAATCGGTGAGCTTTTAGCGACATCCCAGAACGCACCAACCATGCCAAAGCGGACAATCTGCTCATAACATACCGTTAATCCACCCTATAGTTGGGCGCGACGATAATTAGCAAAATACCCACTTCATACCTGACAATATTTCAGGCGTGGTAATCCCTAAACTCTCATCCGGCTGCTAGCCAGTGCCAGACATTGCCTGCAAGTGCCAGTCACTCCCACTCGATAGTCGCCGGCGGCTTCCCGGAGATATCGTAGGTAACACGGGAGATACCGGGGATTTCATTAATAATGCGGCGTGAGACATGGTCAAGAAAATTGTAGGGTAGATGTGCCCAGCTCGCTGTCATGAAATCGACCGTTTCAACGGCACGTAACGCAATCACGTAGTCATAACGGCGTCCGTCACCGGCAACACCCACCGACTTGACGGGCAGAAACACGGCAAACGCCTGACTGGTCTTATCGTAAAGATCATGCTTGCGCAGCTCTTCGATAAAAATGTGATCTGCCAGGCGCAGCAGGTCGGCATACTCTTTTTTTACCTGTCCGAGAATGCGGACCCCGAGCCCGGGGCCGGGGAACGGATGACGGTACACCATATCGTACGGCAGACCCAGCTCCACCCCCAGCTTGCGCACTTCGTCCTTAAACAGTTCGCGCAGCGGTTCCAACAGCTTGAGCTTCATATGCTCGGGCAGGCCACCGACATTGTGGTGGGACTTGATCAGGTGTGCCTTACCGGTCTTGGCACCGGCTGATTCGATGACATCGGGATAAATCGTACCCTGCGCCAGCCAGCAGACATTTTTCAGTTTTTCCGATTCTTCTTCGAAGATTTCGACAAACAGATTGCCGATGATCTTGCGCTTACGCTCCGGATCAGTTTCGTTTTCCAGCGCCTTCAGGAAACGTTGTTCGGCATCCACCCGAATAACACGCACCCCCATGTGTTCGGCAAACGTGGCCATGACCTGGTCGCCTTCATGGTGACGCAACAGACCGGTATCCACGAAAACACAGGTCAACTGATCGCCGATGGCTTTGTGCAGCAATGCTGCAACCACCGAAGAATCCACGCCGCCGGACAGGCCCAGCAAGACATCTTCATCACCGACCTGCCCGCGCAGCTGGCGAATGCTTTCCTCGACGATATTTCCCGCAATCCACAAGGCTTCACAACGACAGATATCGATGATAAATCGCCGCAGAATACGTTCGCCCTGGTGGGTATGCGTCACTTCGGGGTGGAACTGTACGCCGTAATACGCGCGCTCATCGTCCGCCATGGCGGCGATCGGTGCTGCTTCGGTACTGGCCATAAGCTTGAAAGCGGGGGGCAACTCAACCACCCGGTCGCCGTGACTCATCCATACATCCAGCAAGCCATAGCCTTCTTCGCTGGTATGATCTTCGATGTCTTTCAACAAGCGTGAATGACCACGCGCGCGTACCTGTGCATAGCCGTATTCATGATGGTCGGCGTTTTCGACCTTGCCACCCAGCTGGGCCGCCATGGTCTGCATGCCGTAACAGATGCCCAGCACCGGCACACCCAGCTCAAAGACCCGTGGAGGCGCAATCGGCGCATCACCGCCGGTAACCGTCTCCGGACCACCGGAAAGAATAACGCCGTGCGGATGAAAGATGCCTAACGCCTCCTCATCCATATCGTAGGGATGGATTTCGCAGTACACGCCGATCTCGCGCACCCGGCGCGCGATCAGCTGGGTGTACTGGGAACCGAAGTCCAGAATCAGAATTCGGTGGGCATGGATATCGTATTCAGACATGGGGGGTCCGTCAGGAGCGGTAATTCGGCGCTTCCTTGGTGATGCTAACGTCGTGGACATGGCTTTCCGCCATGCCGGCATTGGTTACGCGTACAAATTCCGGTTTGTTGCGCATTTCTTCTATGGTGGTACAACCCGTATAGCCCATACTGGAGCGCAAGCCCCCCAGTAACTGGTGAATCACTGGCTGCAATGGCCCCTTGTAGGGCACACGCCCCTCGATACCTTCCGGAACCAGTTTGTCGGCGGTGCTGCCCTCCTGGAAATAACGATCACTGGAGCCCTGCTGGGATGCCATAGCCCCCAGCGAACCCATACCGCGGTAGGACTTGTAGGAACGCCCTTTATACAATTCCACTTCACCGGGCGCCTCTTCGGTACCCCCGAACATGCTGCCGACCATGATGGAATACGCACCCGCAACAATCGCCTTGGCCACGTCCCCGGAGTAACGAATGCCGCCATCAGCGATCAGCGGCACACCACTGGATTTGAGTTCATGCGCCACGTTGGCGACTGCACTGACCTGCGGTACACCCACGCCGGCAATAATGCGGGTGGTACAGATGGAACCCGGCCCGATACCCACTTTGACACAATCCGCACCCGCCTCCACCAGCGCCCGGGCGGCGGCGGCAGTGGCTATGTTACCGCCTATGACCTGCAAATCCGGATAGTGCTGCTTTACCCAGCGCACACGTTGCAGTACGCCTTCCGAGTGACCGTGCGCGGTATCCACCACGACCAGGTCGACGCCGGCTTCGACCAGCGCAGCGACGCGTTCATCGGTGCCCGTGCCGACACCGACTGCGGCGCCAGCCCGCAGGCTGCCCTGATCATCTTTACAGGCATTGGGGTTGTCGCTGGCCTTCTGGATGTCCTTGACCGTCACCAGGCCCCGCAAACGAAAACCATCATCCACCACCAGGACTTTCTCAATGCGGTATTCGTGCAGAAGCTTGAGCACTTCCTCGCGTCCCGCGCCTTCTTTTACCGTCACCAGTTTATCCTTGCCCGTCATGATTGACGATACCGGTGCGTCATAGCGGGTTTCAAAGCGGGTATCGCGATTGGTAACGATACCCACCAGTTGCTCACCCTCGACCACCGGCACGCCGGAAATATTATGCTGACGGGTGAGCTCCAGTACCTCGCGGATGCTGGTGTCGGGGGAAACCGTGATCGGATCCTTGATAACGCCACTTTCGTATTTCTTCACCAGGCGGACCTCGTTGGCCTGCTGCTCGATGGTCATATTCTTGTGAATAATACCGATACCGCCTTCCTGGGCCATGGCGATCGCCAGTCTCGATTCCGTCACTGTATCCATAGCCGCCGAAATGACTGGAATATTGAGCTGGATTTCCCGTGTCAGCCGGGTCACCAGCTGCACGTCTTTCGGCACCACCGTCGAGTGGGCGGGCAAAAGCAAAACATCATCAAAAGTCAGGGATTGTTCAGAAATACGCAGCATGCAGTACACCGTGATCGCGCCAGAGGTAAACGCGCAATTATAGGTTTTGCTTGGATGGTGGTCTAGCCCGGATTTCTCACCACATGCCCTGGGGCATGTGGTTGAGGCTGTGAGAAATGCAGGGTAGCACCATCGTATTAACCTGCCGGGTTAATTTGAGTATGATCGGGGTATGCCAGAACTATCCCGTATTTCCCTGCAGCGAGATGTGTACAGCGTTTCCCGCTTGAACCGGGAAGCCAGGGAACTGCTGGAATCCGGTTTTCTCCGGCTTTGGGTGGAAGGCGAGATCTCCAATCTGGCCCGTCCGGTCTCGGGTCATCTGTATTTCACACTGAAAGATGCCAGGGCGCAGGTCAGCTGTGCGCTGTTCCGCAACCGCGCCATCCGCCTCGGCTTTTCCCCGGAAAACGGCGCCCAGGTCCTGGTACAGGCCCAGGTCAGCCTGTATGAGGCGCGCGGCAACTATCAGCTTATCGTCAACCATATGGAAGAGGCCGGCGATGGGGCACTGCGCAGGGCTTTTGAACAGCTCAAGAACCAGCTGCACAAGGAAGGCCTGTTCGAGGAGCAACACAAGCAGGCCCTGCCCCGGTTGCCCCGCTGTATCGGCGTGATAACGTCCCCCAGTGGCGCCGCTATCCGCGATGTTCTGACCGTGTTACGGCGACGGTTTCCCGGCACTCAGGTCATCATCTATCCCACCCGGGTTCAGGGCGAAGCCGCTGCACAACAGATTGTCGCGGCAATACAGACAGCAGATTCACGAGCGGAGTGTGACGTCTTGCTGCTCACCCGCGGCGGCGGTTCCCTGGAAGATCTGTGGCCGTTCAACGAAGAAGTGGTGGCACGCGCAGTCTATGCCTGCAAACGTCCCATCGTTTCCGCCGTTGGCCATGAAATAGATTTTGTCATTACCGACTTTGTTGCTGATAACCGCGCCGCCACACCTTCGGCGGCCGCTGAACTCCTGAGCTCCGATCAAACCGAACTCGACAATCGTTTCCGGCAACTCGACAACCGGCTGCACATGCTGCTGCGGCAAAGCCTGCGACAGCGTAAAGATCAGCTCAACTGGTTGACGAAGCGTATCCAGCAAAGCCACCCCGGGCGCCAGCTGCAACAACAGGTACAACGCCTGGATGACCTGGAACTACGCCTGATCAGAGCCTGGCAACACCAGTGTGCGCAGCGCAAGGCCGCCATCGGCACCCTGCAGGCGGAACTCCGGCAACACAGTCCTCAACAAATGCTGCAAAGGCTGGGCGCCCAGGCAAGGCAGTTGGCACAGCAGCTGCAATACTGTATCAATACAGAGCTATCGGGACGTCGCGAAAAACTGGCCGTTTTATCGCGGGCACTGGAAGCCATAAGCCCGCTGGCAACATTGCAGCGTGGATACTCCATTACCTTGAACAAACCCGGTGGATCGGTTTTGCAGCATACCGCGCAGACAAAGGCCGGCGACATTCTCGAAACACGGCTTGCCAGAGGCCGGATCTTCAGCCAGGTGACAGAAATCAAATCATCATGAAAAAGCCAACACTGACCCGTTCATTATTTTCGATAATCGCCGCCCTGACGTTTTTGCCGGATGCTCTTGCCATTGAGCTGCCCGATGCCGCACCCGTCCCCGGTGGCGTTGCCCTGCTTGAGTTAGCGGCTTCCGAGACACCCCCCAGCGCCACACTCAATGGCAAACCGGTTATGGTGTTAGCCAATGGCTCAGCCTATACCGCTGTTGTCGGCTTGCCGTTAGCGACTAAACCCGGCACGCATACACTGAAGATTAAAGAGGCATCGGGGAAAGTGCTCAGCCGAAAATTTACGGTGACAGACAAAACCTACCAGAGCCAGCATATCACCATTAAAAACAAACGCATGGTCAATCCTGAAAAACGCGATATGGAGCGCATCGGACGGGAACAAGGCCAGATAAAAAAAGCCCTCGCATCCTGGAACGAGCAGTCACCCGAGACCTTGCGTTTTTTATTGCCGGTAGAGGGTCCGGTGAGCAGCCCGTTCGGTTTAAGGCGTTTTTTCAATGAACAGGCGCGCAGGCCGCACAGCGGGCTGGATCTTGCCGCCGCCGAAGGCACGCCCATCAAAGCACCCGCCAGTGGCCGTATTGCGGACACCGGTGAGTTCTTTTTTAACGGCAACACGGTATTTATCGACCACGGTCAGGGCCTGGTGACCATGTATTGTCACATGTCACGTATTGATGTTGAGCCCGGTCAACAAGTCGCCGCGGGTGAAGTCATCGGCGCGGTGGGTAAAACCGGTCGTGTGACCGGCGCCCACCTGCACTGGGGGGTCAGCCTGAACGATGCACGGGTGGATCCCATGCTGTTTCTGAAGCAGCTGCCGCCGGCTGCAGAAGAGCAAACAAGCGCGAAGGGCAGCAAGGACGCAAACTAGGGCCGCCCGCGCTTAATCCTCAAACAGCTCTTCATCAAAGAAATCCGGCTCGGGCGGATCACCGTCATGGATCTCGTTCCAGCGTTTTTGACGGAAAGCTTCACGCACCTGCAGATACGCGTCAACCGCCGCGGCGTCCAGCACTTCGGAAGCCGATAAAAGCTCGGCACGTTTACTGATAAGCAGCAGGCCGGTGGCGGCATATCGGGGAACACCCGAGGTCAAATAGTTGATAGGGTCGAATTTGTATTCCAGCACCAGTCCAGGCGCATCCCGTCCTGTACTGGGACCTAACAGCGGCACCATCAGGTACCAGCCTTCACCAACACCCCAGACACCAAAGGTCTGCCCGAAATCCTCCTTATGCGGTTCCAGGCCCCAGCCGGTGGCAACATCGAACAGCCCGAACACGCCAAACGTCGTATTGAAAATCAGCCGCATGGTATCGCCAGCGGCATCACCCGGCTTGCCTTGCAGGGCATTGTTGACAATGGTGAAAGGCTCGTAGAGGTTAAAAAAGAAATTTCGCACACCAGTCCGCATCGGAGACGGAATGTAGTCCTGATAGCCTTCAGCAACCGGTTTCAGCACGGCCCGGTCCAGCACATCGTTGAACTTGTAGATGGCGCGGTTCATCGGCTCCAGCGGGTCATTCGCCTCCTTGTAGGGGGGACGAACCGCACACCCTGCCAACACAACCATCAGCCATGTAATCCAGGTCAATTTCATCATTCGTAGCATAGTTTTTTATTTAGCACTATTTTTTTACATGACGAATCATTCGCTTACGCCGCCTTTCCTGGCTGGGTGTCAATTTGTTGCGCCTGCCCTTATAGGGATTATCGCCGGTTTTGAACTCCAGACGGATGGGTGTACCCACCAACCGCAGTGCTTTTCGAAAATAATTGTTCAGATAACGCTTGTAAGTCTGCGGCAAGCGCGTCGTCTGATTACCGTGAATCACAATTACAGGTGGATTCTGCCCACCTTGATGGGCATAACGCAACTTGATCCTGCGCCCCCGGACCAGCGGCGGCTGATGGTCATTGACTGCCTGCTCCAGCAGCCGGGTCAACTCAGGCGTGCTAATTTTGATGACAGCGGCCCGGTAAGCTGTCTGTACGGCATCGAACAGATCACCAACACCGCTGCCGTGTAATGCGGAAATAAAATAACGCCCTGCAAAATCCAGGAATGGCAACCTGCGCTCCAGTTGACCGCGAAACCACTGTCGCCGCTCGTCGTCGAGACCATCCCATTTATTCACTGCCACAAGCAGCGCCGTACCACTCTCGACGATATGCCCGGCCAGGGTGGCATCCTGTTCAGACACTTCATCAGCCTGGGCATCCAGCACCAGTATGACGACATTGGCATCATTGATCGCCTGCAGCGTTTTTATAACACTGAATTTCTCGATCGCCTCACTGACCCTGCTGCGCCGCCGCACCCCTGCAGTATCAATCAAAGTATATTCCTGACCATCACGCTCAAACGGAATATAGATGCTGTCGCGGGTGGTGCCCGGCTGGTCAAACACCAGCACACGTTGCTCGCCCAGCATGCGATTGATCAGTGTCGATTTACCCACATTAGGACGACCGACAACAGCGATGCGAATGCCCTTGGCATCAAGCGGCAATCTGTCCCCGGTATTTTCAAGTCCTGGCAGTTCGGCCAACACCTGATTGATCAGAGTATTGACACCACGGCCATGCGCAGCCGCAATGTGCAGCACTTCTCCAAGCCCGAGTGCGAAGGCTTCGGTAGTGACCGCCGTGGCATCCACACCATCCACCTTGTTCAAAGCCAGATAGCTCGGTTTGCCACTGCGGCGCAGGCGCTGGGCGATCTGTTCGTCGCTGAGATTAATGCCATCTCGGGCATCGAGCAGGAAAACAACGGCATCGGCCTCTTCCACTGCGAACCATACCTGGTCGGCCATCAGACGGTCCAGCCCCCGCTCATCGCCGACCAGACCACCGGTATCGACGACCAGGTAAGGGGCGTCACCCAGTTTGCCGTTTCCGTACTGCCGATCACGTGTCAGCCCCGGATAATCTGCCACCAGCGCGTCACGGCTTCGCGTTAACCGGTTAAACAGCGTTGACTTGCCAACGTTCGGGCGACCGATCAGTGCAATAACGGGAAGCATGGATGTATCGGGTGAACCGGGGACAGATTTAAAATCTGTCCCCGAGCGGCTCAAGCTGGTAAAGAGCCAGTTTCCCACCAGCACCCAGAACCAACAGCCGATTTCCCGATAACGCGGCCGGTGGAGCCTGGATGCCGTCCTTGTCGACACGTACACGGCCGGCAATAGAACCGTCTGTGCGGGATAACAGGTGAACATATCCTGCGAAATCGCCCACAGCCACATGCCCATCAATGACCGTTGGACCGGTCAGGGAACGGCGGCGTAACTTGTCCTGTTTCCACAACGAAGCCCCGCTGCGCCGGTCCAATGCCCAGACTTCACTGTCTGCATCACTGATATAGACCTGTTGCCTGTCGACCGCAATACCGGCATAGGCAGACATATCCCGATTCCAGATCTGGCGACCGTCCTGCAGGCTGATCGCCACCAGGCTTCCCTGGTAACTGGTGACATAAAGAACGCCGTCGCTAATAACGGGATCGACATCAATATCGACGATACGCTGCAACTCCGAACGCCCGCGCGAAACGGCAACAGCAGCCTCCCAGATCTGACGCCCGCTTTCGACCTCCAGTGCGGTCATTTTGCCACTGGCAAAACCCGCCATTACGAGACCCTCTTCAACCAGCGGTGTACTGGTACCACGCAGTGTCAACACGGGAGCTGAGCGATCGTGGATCCAGATCCTTTCGCCACTTGCCGCGTCCAGCCCTGCAATATTACCGTCCACAGTCTGTACAATGACCATATCTTCATAGACCTGTGGAACCGACAACACCTCGCTGGATACCGATGTGCGCCAGCGTTCTTCGCCGTTATCTGCAGACAGTGCTACCAGATCCGCTTCACTGCTCCCTACCAGTACCAGACCTTCTCCCACACCCGGGCCTGCCGAGATAGCCACCCCGGTTTTGCTGCGCCAGACTTTCTTACCCTTTTCCAGCTCGTACGCCCATACACTTCCATTCCTGTCAGCGACATAAACACGCTCATCAACAACCGTCGACACCAGTTTTACAAGCTGTTCATCGGTTCCATCACCGGTACTGCGACTCCAGAGACGACGTAGTTGAACCTGCTTATCAAAAGATTCGAGCTTTGCAGGCGGTTCTGAATTGTCATCATCACCAAACAGGGAACAGCCCGTTAAGACAATAAGGATGGGCAGCAGGGAAACAACAGACCGAATCATTGGCTCGGGTCGGCTGCACCGCTAACATTCTCATACTTGGCAGTCAGAAACGCCTGATTTGCCGCCTGTGCAGGCATCTGATCGATGGCCTGTTTATAGGCCCTGGCTGCCTGTTCCGGTTTGTTCTGCGCCATTGCCAGGTCGCCTTCCAGCTCTGAATACAGATAGCGATAAGCGCCCGGGTCCGTAACCGCACTCAGTAGCTGGGCTGCCGACTCATACTGCTGCTGCTCAATCGTCACACGCAGCAGGCGCAACCGCGCCGTGTGCTTGACTTCCGTCGAAGCAGCATGATCCAGTGCCCACTGTAACTGAGCCTGCGCTGCAGCAAGCTCATTGTCCTGTACAGCAAGCTTGGCCAGCAACAATGCAGCAAGGGGTGCATAAGCTGACGAGGTATAATTGGTGATCAATTCACTGGCCTGTTTGCGCACCATCTCTGCCTCATCGTTATTTGCTGCCGCCATCATCTGAGCGTAGATGTTGGACGCGCTCAATGCCTGGGTTTCCTGGTAACTGAACCAGGCTTTACCTCCCAGCAGGATGGATACGCCTAGCAGCAGGCCGGTAATGATCGAACTGCCGTTATCCTTCCACCATTTTTTTATTGCTTCTAGCTGCTCTTTTTCCGAGGCATGTATGTCCAACGGATTATCTCCCAATACAGAGGGGACAGGGTTTAAATCTGTCCCCGTTAATTAATATTCACCAGTCAAACAGCTGGGCAAGTCGGCCATCCAGCGCATCATAAGAGACTGTTTCCTGGTCCTTGCGTTCACGCAGGGGCTTGATACCGATTTCGCGCCTTTGCACCTCGTCTTCACCCAGCACCAGGGCATAACGCGCCCCACTGCGGTCGGCCTTTTTAAACTGGCTTTTGAAACTGCCACCACCACAATGGGTCACTATACGCAACTTCGGCAATGCGTCACGCAAGCGCTCGGATAACAAGAGTCCCTGTCGCTGCGCCTGCTCCCCTACCGTCACGATATAGAGATGAGGCGAAGCATCCGGCACCCTGGCACCCTGGTTTTCCAGCAACGCGATTATACGCTCAAGCCCCAGGGCAAAACCCACAGCAGGCGTTGCCCGCCCCCCCAGGTACTCCATCAGGACATCGTAACGGCCGCCAGCGCATACCGTGCCCTGCGCACCCAACTGATCGGTGACCCATTCAAAAACGGTGCGACCATAGTAATCCAGACCGCGCACCAGATGCGGATTGATGTCATAGTCAAGCCCGGCGGCATCCAGCAAGGCACACAGGGTTTCAAAATGCGCCTGCGAATCCTCATCAATAAAGTCGGCGAGTTTGGGTGCCTCTTCGAGTAGCGCCTGTACCTGAAGATTCTTGCTATCCAGGATCCGCAAGGGGTTGGTTTCCAGGCGCCGCTGGCTGTCCGCGTCGAGCTGGTCGAAAACAGTCTTTAAATAGACCACCAGTTCACCACGGTATCGATCACGAGCCTCACTGGTTCCCAGGGAATTCACCTGCAGAGACAGCTGCTCCAGACCCAGTCGTTTCCACAAGCGCGCGGTCAACATCAGAAGCTCAGCATCAACATCCGGCCCCTCAAGCCCGAACACTTCGACACCAACCTGGTAGAACTGGCGATAACGCCCTTTCTGCGGACGTTCGTGCCGGAACATGGGTCCCGTATACCAAAGACGCTGCACCTGCTTGTTTGTGAGGCTGTGTTGTATACAGGCGCGCGCGCAGCCGGCTGTCCCCTCCGGACGCAGGCTCAGATTGTCGCCGTTACGGTCATCAAAGGTATACATTTCCTTTTCTACAATATCCGTCACTTCGCCAATCGAGCGTTTGAATAATTCGGTTTTCTCAACGATAGGCATGCGGATCTCGCGGAATCCGTATGATTCAAGAACCGCGCGAATGGTGTCTTCCGCGAACTGCCACACGGACGACTGCGCTGGCAGGATATCATTCATACCACGTATGGCCTGCAGGGCATTTACCATATCAGTCGTCCAGGGTCAGGCGTGCCACTTTGCCACGCTGATGCGATGTTATATCCACTGCCTCACCCCTGTAGGTGATTTCGACGCCGGGCGCATTGCCGAGCAAAATCTGTATCGGCGGTTCAGCACGAACCGTGCGCTCGCTACCGGCAGGCTGGACACCGACAACCAGCTTGCGTCCATTGGCTTCCATCTCCACCCAGCTGTCTTCGATGAAGCGCATTTGTATGACTGCAGGGCCGGCCGCTTGAGGCGCAGGTTTGCGGGACTCAGGCGACTTTTCTTTATCAGCCTCTGCTTCGACACTAATCGTCTGCTTTGGCTCAGACTGCTTTTCTTCATCAGATTCAGGTTGGCCGACAAGCGCTCCACCGACCACGGATTGAACGGTTTCGGGCACTTCCGCTGATATGACCGGTTCCTCCCCGACCGGCAATTCATCCGGCGCGGGCAACAAAACAGTTTCAGCGGACTCTGGCGATTCTTCCGATCCAGCCAATGGCAGCTGCAACTGATCTGACACCGGTTCACTGCTACGCTGTGACCATAATCGTTCCACGGCCGGCACACCGTAGATAATCATGACTGCCAGGGCAGCCAGCAACAGAATCCACACAAGCCATTTCATGCGCGGCAATGAAACACCCGATCGACGCATACCGACACGCTTTAGTGGCGCTGGCCGGTACTCATTCACCAGGGGTAGCTGTGCTGTCAAAGACGTATCATCAAGGCCCAGCAGACGTGCATAAGATCTGACATAGCCACGCAGAAAAGTCTGCGCCGGGACCTTCGCTTCATCCCCGTTTTCGATGGCACGAACAATTTCCGGCTGCAGATGCAGATCAGCAGCAACCGATTCCAGGCTGCGTTGCTGCTCCTCGCGGACTGCAGCCAGCGTGGCTCCAACAGAAGTGAGCCCGAACTGACGCTCCTGGTTTGTATCGGCTTCCCTATCGCTCAAGCTGCTTGCGCTCCCACTGTGCCAACGCCTGGGTTTCGTCCGACTCGGGATGCTGGTTCTTGAGTACCAGAGCGTAACTGGCTAGCGCGTCCCGATCGTCGAGCGCTGCTTCTGTTCGCACGCCAATCCATAAGAACTCGGGCGTCAATGCTCCCACTTCCTGCAAACGCTGCAGATAAGCCCTGCTGGCGAGATATTTCTGTTGCGAAAAGCTGCTGCGGATCATTTCGCGCAGTGCGGGTTTATATTTCCGGTTCACCTGCAAGGCATTGCGGAAATACTTATCCGCCAGCTCGATATCGGGGCGCTTTCGTGCACAGATCCCGGCATTGGTATAGACCATCTCCGGGTAACGATAGAGAGGATCCTTCAGCGCTGCCATAAACATTTTATCGGCTTCTTCGAGGCGCCCGTCGCGGCACATAAACTGACCATAATTATTCAGCGTCAGTGAATCCCTCCGATTCAGCTTGTATGCCTTGTGATAGTGTTTGTCAGCCAGCTTATCTTCACCAAGTTTTTCGTACAGAATTGCTATCGAAGTGTGTGCGAGCTGGTAATTCGAATTCTGCTTCAGGGCCTTTTGCAATTTTTCCATGGAGGATACATACATGCCTTCACGCATATATTCAATTCCCAGCTGCGTATTGATTTCAGCAGGGTCCTGTTTTTTCTGCTTGTTGCCGGATTTGGTCTGAACCGAGGAACAGGCACCAAGTAATGAAAGCGTCAACACCAAACACACCACAAAATAACCACGCATCAGCTCAGCCCTCCAGTTGCTTCCGCCGCAAAGCGCTCACGACGCCGCGTACGATCCTTAAAATCACCCGCCAGCTGTCCACAGGCGGCGTCAATATCATCTCCCCGTGTCTTGCGGGTAATAGTCACGATCCCCGAACGATGCAGGATGTCACGAAAACTTTCGATGCGTTCCGGACTGCTTCTGCGATACATCGTTGCCGGGAACGGGTTAAAGGGAATAAGGTTCAGCTTGGATGGCACATGCCGCAACAACTGCGCCAATGCCCGCGCCTGCTTGTCACTGTCATTCACTCCATCCAGCATGACATACTCTACCGTGAGTCGACGCCTGCCCTCACCGACATAGTTTTTACAAGCCTGCAGGACTTCATGAATAGCATACTTCCGATTCAAGGGCACCAGCTTGCTGCGCAGCTCATCATCCGCGGCATGTAGCGACAAGGCCAGGCTGATATCCGTCACATCTGCCAGCTGCTGAAGGCCCGGCACAACACCCGCCGTACTCAAGGTCACCCGCCGCTTGGATAACGCATAGGCAAAATCATCCTGCATCAGGTGAGTGGCGCGTATCACATTATCAAAATTCAGCAAGGGCTCGCCCATGCCCATGAACACCACATTGGATATCGGCCGTGAATCAGTGCCGCCGAGCAGGCGATTAACCGTCCACAGCTGGCCGATAATTTCCGCGGTCGACAGATTTCGGTTAAAACCCTGCCGGGCGGTTGAACAAAAGCTGCAATTGAGTGCACAGCCCACTTGCGAAGAAATACACAGCGTGGCCCGCTCGGCCTCCGGAATGTACACACTTTCAATACGATTCCCATCGGCGAGCTCAAACAGCCATTTACGTGAACCATCCGAAGAGTTCTGATCGGCAACGACAGTCAGACCATGAATCTCAGCCACCGCTTTCAGATCTTCACGCAGCGCCTTGCTGAGGTTTGTCATGGCGTCGAAATCCACGACGCCCTGCTGGTGAATCCATTTGAGAAGCTGTTGGGCGCGAAAAGGTTTTTCACCACGGGCTTGAAACCAGGCTGCCATGGCAGCCCGGTCGAAATTCATCAAGTTCAGTTTTTTTATTTCCATGCCCATAACTACAGGTCTAAACAGTCCGGCACGGCGCGTCAGCAAGCGGCTCCAATACCACACCCCCTCTGCGCCCTTAAATTCGGACTCTTCGTTAAATTCCCTAAATATCTGTGGCTTAGCCAACTGAAATTTAATTGCCTAGTGTACCTGCTCAGTCGGGATGCAGGCAATCGGACTCAGCAAATACAATGAGCGAACGGCTCCCTCCCCCGCAAGCCCTGTAAAAACCCCGGGCCACACAGATAACGCTATGATTAAATTAATAAAATAATAACATATTGCGGGATGCCGGCAAGCTTTCCGACGTATTTCCCAATGTACCCGGAAATGCCTGATGATCTTCTGCGTTGAGAACTCAACCCACAATACCAGCTTGAACGGGTGGTTATTGTTGTTTACCCGAATTATTCCCGCTCTTCGATCCACGCCATTTGAATGGCTTCGAGGATTTTTTCACCGGAATGTTCAGGTTCATCGTCAAATTCATCGAGCCCCAGCACCCATTTGCGCAAATCCATGAAATTCACATGCAGGGGATCGACATCGGGGTATTTTTCATCCAGCTCAATGGCTATATCGAGTGAGTCTGTCCACTTCAAGCTCACGATACTCCTCCTTTATCCACTAGTGACTCTCGCTCACCATATTGATGGTGTATTTAGGAATTTCAATGACCAGGTCCTGATCCGCAATTTCAGCCTGGCAACTCAGACGTGAGTCAGGCTCAAGCCCCCAGGCCTTGTCCAACAGGTCGTCTTCGTCTTCATCAGATTCTTCCAGGGAATCGAAACCCTCCCGCACATAGACGTGACACGTCGTGCAGGCGCAGGATTTCTCACACGCATGTTCGATTTCTATGCCATTGGCCAATGCAGCATCACAAATCGTCGTGCCGGACTTGGCCTCGACCACCGCGCCTTGCGGACATATTTCTTCATGGGGCAGGAAAATAATCTGCGGCATCATTTAAACCTATTTGAATTCGTCGACTGCATGACCAGCCATGGCCTTCTGGATATTGGCATTCATGCGCCGATCAACATAAACCGTACTCACCGACTCCAGCTTTTCGATCGCCTTTCTGATAGCCCGGTGATCGTCACCGTTACGCAAGCGGGCCAGCTTATCGGCGGCCTGGTCTATGGCGGTGCGCTCCTCACTGCTCAGAAATTTGTCACCATCCTCCCGCAAGGCAGCCTGCAGGGCTTCCAGCACGCGATCCGCTGCCACCTGCTGCTCACGCAGATGCCGTGCTTCCATATCATCCTGGGCATAGTCCAGGGAGTTGCGCAACATGGTTTCGATTTCCTTATCCGTCAATCCGTACGACGGCTTCACTTCGATATGTGCCTGTACCCCGCTGGTCTGCTCCCGCGCCGTAACACTCAGCAGACCGTCGGCATCGACCTGGTAGCTCACACGGATACGCGCGGCACCCGCGATCATCGCGGGTATGCCGCGCAGTTCAAAACGTGCCAGCGAACGGCAGTCATCCACCAGTTCCCGCTCACCCTGCACGACGTGCAGTGCCAGGGCTGTCTGGCCGTCTTTGAAGGTGGTAAATTCCTGTGCCCGTGCAACCGGGATCGTGGTGTTCCGAGGAATGATTTTCTCGCTCAGGCCACCCATGGTTTCGATGCCCAGTGACAATGGAATGACATCGAGCAGTAACATTTCATCTTCGGGTTTGTTGCCCGCCAGAATATCGGCCTGTATCGCCGCACCAATCGCCACGACCTTGTCGGGGTCGATATCAAGCAGCGGATCACGGCCGAAAAACCCGCCCACCATGGCGCGCACTTTTGGCACTCGCGTGGATCCGCCCACCAAGACAATTTCCTCAACGTCCGCGGCACTCAACCCGGCGTCACGCAGGGCACGACGGCACGGCGCCAGTGTTTTTTTCACCAACGGTTCGATCAGCTCGTCCATCTTCTGACGGGTCAACTTTCCCTGCCACTGCATGCCGTTATCAAGGTGCAGGCTAAGATCGGCATCTTCACACGCAGTGAGCTTCTCCTTGGCCGCACAGGCCTCGTGCAGCAACCGACGTTGCAGGGAATGATTGATATCGTCACTCACACCGGTCTGTTCCATCATCCAGAGTGCGATAAGCCGGTCCATATCATCGCCACCCAGCGCCGAATCACCGGCGGTCGCCATGACCTCGAAAACGCCCTGGTTCAGACGCAGAATGGAGATATCGAAAGTACCGCCACCCAGGTCATAGACCGCGATGACACCGTCCCTGCCCCGGTCCAGGCCATAGGCGACCGCAGCAGCTGTGGGCTCATTAAGCAGGCGCAATACCTTCAGTCCGGCCAGCTTGCCCGCATCCTTGGTCGCCTGGCGTTGCGCATCATCAAAATAAGCCGGCACGGTAATTACGACACCGGAGAGTTCGCCGCCCAGCGTATTTTCTGCCCGCTGCCTGAGTTCCTCGAGGATATCCGCGGACACCTGCACCGGACTAAGGTCACCCGCCACCGTGTGTATCAGGGGCATAGCGGATTCACCTGACACAAATTCGTAAGGCAGTCTTGAACCCAGCGTTTTCACATCCTTCAGACCACGCCCCATCAGGCGTTTCACGGAAATAATGGTATTGAGGGGATCACGGGTCGCCTGCGCCTTCGCATCGACGCCAACCTGGTGTCCACCGTCCTCGCAATAACGAACCACCGAAGGCAATAAATGTCTGCCCTCGTTATCAGGCAAGGTACCTGCCGCGCCACTGCGCACACTGGCAAGCAGCGAATTAGTAGTGCCCAGGTCAATACCCGCTGCCAGACGGTGCTGGTGCGGCGCAGTGCTTTGACCGGGTTCTGAGATGTGCAGCAAAGCCATTTTTATCAGCTCGCCATCAGGTTGTCAGATAACTCATTAACCCGAATTTCTCATCACAAAGGTCACGAAGTATCTCAGGGACAGAGGATTTCCCTGTTTATCTGTCGCGTTCTCAGTTAACAGAGTGTGTCTTACGATTCTTTTGCGGCCATTATTTAACATGTTGTTCCTTTGTGACCTTCGTGTCCTTTGTGGTTAAGTGTGAGAAATCCAGCTTAGTACAATTCATCTTCCAGATCCGCTTCCAGCTCCTGCACTTCCTCTTGCAGGCGCTTGAAGAACTGCATTCTCAACACCAGTGTCACCGCCTGTTCGATTTCTGCGCCACCATCAAGCGCCTGGACGAGCCCTGACTCCAGTGCCTCGTATTGGCTGCGCACCGTTTGCGTCAGCCGGTCCAGTGCCTGCAGGGGGTCATCCTGCTCGCGAATCTCAGCAAGCGTCTCACGCAACTCCATTTGCTGCATCAGGAAAGCAGGGTCCTGCTGGAAAGACTGCTGGTCTTCAATGGCATGGCCACGCAGTTCAAGCAGATAACGTCCGCGTTTCAACGGGTCTTTCAGTACCTCATAAGCCTCGTTGATTTGCGTGGCCTGCTGCATGGATATGCGCCGTTCCTGATCGCTGGCGCTGGCGTACCTGTCCGGATGAACAGTACGCTGCAATTCCCGGTAACGCGCATCCAGCTCTACGCGCTCCAGCACATAGCGCTGCGGCAACGAAAACAAGTCAAAATGATTTTGCGTCAGAATGGACGACATCATGAATAATGAACATGCGAGCAGATTTAAATCTGCCCCCGAGCTCCGCTAGCTGCACTCAAATGTTAAAACTCTCGCCGCAACCACACTCGTCTTTGACATTCGGGTTATTGAACTTGAAACCTTCATTCAAGCCCTCCCTCGCAAAGTCCAGCTCTGTGCCGTCGATGTAAACCATGCTCTTCGGATCAACGACCACTTTAACGCCTTGATCTTCGAACACTATATCGCCTTCGTCGAGCTCATCGATGAACTCCAGGACGTAGGCCATGCCGGAACAGCCGGAGGTCCGCACAGCCAGGCGCAGACCCAGCCCCTTGCCGCGTTGCTGCAGAAAGGATTTAATTCGATCCGCCGCCGCATCTGTCAAGGTAATTGCCATATGTCACCCTCTAGTGAGCAGCCCATTTTACAGAATCGAGATCGATACCGTCCTTGTACATCTCCCACAGGGGCGATAAATCACGCAGCCTGCCGATTTTACCCTTTACCAGACCAATGGTGTAATCGATCTCTTCTTCTGTGGTAAAACGACCGATGGTGAAGCGTATGGAACTGTGCGCCAGTTCATCATTGCGCCCTAATGCACGTAATACATAAGACGGCTCCAGACTGGAGCTGGTACACGCCGAACCGGACGAGACTGCGAGATCCTTCAGGGCCATGATCAGGCTTTCACCTTCCACGTAATTGAAGCTGATATTGAGGTTACCGGCCACTCGATGATCCAGGTCACCGTTGATATACACTTCTTCAGTGTCATTGAATCCATCAACCAGACGATTACGCAAAGCCAGGATACGCTCATTGTCAGCGGTCATTTCCTCCCTGGCAAGACGGAAGGCCTCACCCATGCCGACAATCTGGTGTGTTGCCAGGGTACCGGACCGCAGGCCGCGCTCATGGCCCCCACCGTGCATCTGGGCTTCCAGACGTACACGCGGTTTACGGCGCACATACAGGACGCCAATGCCCTTGGGACCATAAATCTTGTGGGCAGAGAACGACATTAGATCCACTTTCAGCGTCTGCAGGTCAATGGGCACTTTACCGGCGCTCTGCGCAGCATCCACATGGAAGATAATCTTGCACTCGCGACAGATTTCGCCGATGGCTTCGATATCCTGGATAACGCCTATTTCGTTATTGACGTGCATAACGCTCACCAGAACGGTGTCGTCACGCAACGCTTGTTTGAATTTTTCCAGATCCAGCAGGCCACTGGATTCGGGCTCCAGGTAGGTGACTTCATAACCTTCACGCTCGAGCTGACGACAGGAATCAAGTACTGCCTTGTGTTCGGTCTTGAGGGTGACGATGTGTTTTCCGTTTTTCTTGTAGAAGTGGGCAGCACCTTTAATGGCAAGGTTATCCGACTCGGTAGCGCCGCTGGTCCAGATAATTTCCCTGGCATCAGCATTGACCAGGGCAGCAACATTACGACGTGCTTCTTCTACAGCCTCATCAGCCTGCCAGCCAAATACGTGCGAACGCGAAGCCGGATTTCCGAATTGCCCTTGCGGGGTCAGATAGCCACACATTCTCTCCGCCACTCGAGGATCAACCGGCGTGGTCGCTGAATAATCGAGATAGATCGGTGTCTTTACATTCATATCCGTTACACCTGCTTAAAAGTCAAAACCACATCACCAGCCCGCTGCCTGGCTGGCCTTCTGCATCCATTTCACCTGCTGCCCGAGGGCGGTCAGCAAGACTTCGATATCCGATTCCGTGGTGTCCCTGCCAAGGCTGATGCGGATCGCACCGCGGGCCAGTTCGGCGTCCACACCCATCGCCATCAACACATGGCTCGGCTCGGTCTTGCCGCTGGAACAGGCTGACCCGCTGGAAACCGCGATACCGGCCCGGTCGAGCTGCATCAGCAGGGTCTCGCCATCGATACCTGCGATTGCCAGCTGAACCGTATTGGGCAGGCGTTCAGCATGCTTGGCAAAAACGCTGATCTCCGGGTAGCGGGCCAGCCAGGTTTCCAGACGTTCGCGCCACCGGCGGGTGTACGCAGCACGCTCTGCCAGCTGCGTTTTGGCCAACTCCGCCGCCACCCCAAAACCCACAATACCAGCGACATTCTCAGTACCGGCACGGAAACCTCTTTCCTGGCCACCGCCAACCATCAGCGGCGCCAATTCCAGCGTTTTATCGACAATCAACGCACCCACACCTTTGGGCCCGTAGATTTTGTGTGCCGATAATGTCATGAGTTGCACAGCACTGGATTCAAAATCCAGCGCCATTTTACCTGCCGCCTGGATCGCATCGTTATGAAACACAGCACCGACGGATCGCGCCTTTTCAGCCAGCCCGGCGATATCCTGAATAACGCCGGTTTCATTATTGGCTGTCATCACGGACACCAGACGGGTGTCCTGGTACAGCTTTTCCATCAGCGCCTCGGATGTAACACGGCACTGATCGTCAATCCCGATCAGATCCAGCTGCCAGCCCTGAGCAGCCAACGCCCTCGCCGGTTCGAGCACCGAGGGGTGTTCGATACTGCTGATGGCAAGCCTTCCGGGTTGCCGTCTCCAGGTTACAGCGTGTAACGCCAGGTTATTCGCCTCGGTACCGCCGCTGGTGAATATCACCTGGCTGGCATGTGCACCCACCAACGCCGCAACCTGTTCGCGGGCGGTATCGAGCTTTGCACGCGCCGCTCTACCAAACTGATGGGTACTGGATGGATTGCCCGCCATGCCGGACAAACATGCTGTCATCGCATCCAGTACACGGGAGTCCAACGGCGTACTGGCGTTGTAATCCAGATACAGTTTCACTGGGATAAGCTCACCGGATCAGGCAGTATCGGCGACCCTGCCGGTTGACGCCAGATTGACCGCGATGCCCTGCCTTGCAGCATTTTTCATTGCGGATTGTTTGGCCCGCCCCTGTTCTACCAATTGCCCAAGCGAAATCTCGCTCAGAAACCCATGAATCTGATCGCTCAATTCGGTCCAGAGATCATGGGTCAGGCAGCGTCTGCCGTCATGACAATCACCTCGCCCGCCACAACGGGTGGCATCAACGCTTTCATCAACCGCTGTGACCACCGCCGCTACCGGTATTTCAGATGCCGAGCGGCTAAGCGAATAACCGCCACCGGGCCCGCGGGTACTGGAGACCAGCCCGTGTTTACGCAGCCGGGTGAATAATTGTTCCAGGTAGGACAGGGAAATACCCTGGCGTTCGGAAATGGAGGCCAGTGTGACCGGCCCGTTTTCGGTGTGTAACGCCAGATCCAACATTGCTGTGACCGCGTAACGGCCTTTGCTGGTCAATTTCATGCCACCCCACCCTGATTCAACTCTCGGAAAACCCGGTCAAAATGCCATAACTGAGTAAAACAGTCAAGAATTATCCGGGTGCGGTTTAAGGGGTTTTTCCGATTCCTCGCCGGTTTCAATAGCTTCCGTCTTACAAGCACTTTCCAGCTCGCAGGCCTCCAGGTCAGGCAGCCGCATATCGGCAACGTCAACACCCAGGCCCTTCAAGCCCCGGCACAGGTCTTCCAGCCGTTTGTCCATCATGTGAATATGATCCAGCATGTTATTGATAGCGTTGGCCACCGGGTCGGGCGCATCCTTGGTACTGCCGTAGGCATCAAACCCCATTTTCCTGGCAATCGCCTCACGGCGTTTGTCCTGCCCGGTCTTGCTGCCACCGACTACGCGGCCAGGCACACCGACCACGGTTGCACCATCGGGAACATCCTTCAGTACCACCGAATTGGAACCGATACGCGCATCGTCTCCGATCCTGATGGGCCCCAGTACCTTGGCTCCGGCGCCAATGACAACGTCACAACCCAAGGTCGGGTGGCGCTTGCCTTTTTCCCAGCTGGTGCCACCCAGTGTGACACCGTGATACAGCGTGCAGTCATCGCCAATCTCAGCGGTTTCGCCAATAACCACACCCATTCCATGGTCAATAAAAAAGCGCCGCCCGATTTTCGCGCCGGGATGAATTTCAATACCGGTGAGCCAGCGTGCCAGGTTGGAAATAACCCGTGCCAGCCAGGGCAAGCCATGACGTGATAAGGCATGGCTTAAACGATGCGCCATCACTGCGTGAAAACCCGGGTAAGTCGTGATGACCTCAAAGCGGGTACGGGCCGCCGGATCCCGGTCAAATACACAGTCGAGATCTTCCCGCAATCGCTCCCACATAGCGTCACCTTAAAATATACTGAATTATGGATTATACAGGCTGAAGGCAGCGAATTCGCAATACAGCACGCGCCATTGGTGCCGATGGTGTTTCAACGCAGGTTTCTCAGCTGCACTTTTTATTCATTGCAGTCAGAATCCCGCGCAGGATATTTATCTCGTTTTGATCGGGCCGGGTACGCCCGAACAGACGGCGCAGCCGCCGCATGAGTTGCTTCGGATTTACAGGATCGAGAAACTCCAACTCCACCAGGGTCTCCTCAAGATGGTCATAGAATTGTTCCATCTGTTGCGCTGTTGCATAGTCAATCTCTGTCTGACCGGCATTTACCGGGTCCCCGGCAAGCAAGCTCAGCTCGTAAACGATGATCTGTACGGCAGCCGCGATATTCAGCGAGGAATACTCCGGATTGCTTGGAATCTGCACCAGATAGTGGCAACGGTCCAGTTCTTCGTTGCTCAGTCCGGTGCGTTCCCGGCCAAACAGAATGGCCACCGTTTTAGTGTCCGGCTGCTCATAAACCAGCTTTGCGCAAGCACGCGGATCGAGCATGGGTAGCGGCAAACTGCGACTGCGTGCGCTCGTACCGATCACCAGAACTGCATCGGCAATCGCACCATTCAACGTTCCGAAACACTTCGCGCGGGCCAGCAGGTCATCAGCACCGGAGGCACGAGCAGTGGCTTCTGCGCTGGGATAGCGCTGGGGATCAACCAGGCACAAGTCACTCTGCCCCATGTTTTTCATGGCACGGGCTGCCGCACCGATATTGCCGGGGTGACTGGTGTTGACGAGTACAATACGGGCTTGTTTCATGGCGCCTAGACACGTTGAAACGGAAACGGTATGGCTGCACCGAGTTCCGATAATCCAGCCGCCAGCATCACCAACCGGTCAAAACCAATCGAAACACCGGAACACGCGGGCAACCCGGATTGCAAGGCGGCAACGAGGTGTTCATCATAGTCGACAACAGTCTGTCCTGACTGTTCACGAAGCCTGTTTTCGTTTTTAAAACGCTGACACTGTTGCCCGGCATCCGCCAGTTCGTGAAAACCATTGGCGAGTTCTACACCATTGAGAAAAAGTTCGAAGCGTTCCGCCACCGCGACCGAGTCTTCCCGTATACGCGCCAATGCTGCCTGACTCGGCGGGTAGTCAACGACAAACAACACCTGATCGGCGAGTCGTGGCTCAAGCCAGTGCGTCACCAGAAGATCCAGCCATGGATCCAGTTCAGTGTCATCCATACTGGCCGGCACAGAGGCGAGCTGCTGCTCGGCGAACTGGCGAAATGCGGACACCCTGTCAGACCAGGGATCAAGACCCGTTGCCTCCAGAAACCACCGCCGGTAACTGATGCGCCTGGCTGGCTGGTAGTCGAAAAAACCGTCCAGGGTAAACGCCAGCAATGCATCGATCTCATCCATCAAGGCGTGATGGTCCATACCCGGCCGGTACCATTCCAGCATCATGAACTCCGGGTTATGCTTGCCGCCCAGCTCACCGTTACGAAACACGTGTGCCAACTGGTAGATCGGCCCACAACCGGCTGCCAGCAGGCGCTTCATGAAGAACTCCGGCGAGGTGTGCAAATACAGTGGTAAGCCGTCTGCACTGTGCGGCCCCCGGTAACCACTCCGAAAGGACTCAATGGCAGGATCGGTACACCCGAAGCGGGACAACGCAGGTGTATCGACTTCCAGCACCCCTTTTTGCTCGAAGAAGGAACGAATACGCGCCAGCAACGTGGCGCGAATTTTTATCACTTCGAGACTGGCAGCAGGCCGCCAATCGTTGTTATCGATACTGTCAGTCTTTGGCACGGCCGACGTATTCGCCGGTTCGAGTATCAACTTTGACAACCTCATCAACATCGATAAACAGGGGTACACGCACCACTGCACCGGTTTCCAGCGTTGCCGGTTTGCCACCACCACCGGAAGTATCACCACGAACACCGGGATCTGTTTCAGTCACTGTCAGCATCACAAAATTGGGCGTTATTACGCTGATCGGTACACCATTCCAGAGAGTCACCTGGCAGACATCCTGTTCTTTGAGCCACTTTGACGCATCGGCAACGGCCGTTGCATCGGCGGCAATCTGCTCGTAGGTCTCCGGGTCCATAAAATGCCAGAATTCACCGTCGTTATAGAGATACTGCATATCGCTTTCCATGACGTCGGCAGCTTCCACGGTTTCACCCGATTTGAAGGTGCGCTCGATCACACGTCCGGTTTTCAGGTTGCGAATCTTGACGCGACTGAAAGCCTGGCCCTTGCCGGGTTTAACAAACTCGTTTTCAATAATGGAACAGGGGTCGCCATCCTGCATGATTTTCAGGCCGCCCTTGAATTCATTGGTACTATAAGTCGCCATCGAGCACCCTTTAACAGTTAATATCCGGAAATTTGAGAGCCTATGATAACCCGAAGCCTGCGGCTGCAACAGCCACCACACTGGCAAACCCTGCTTAGCCAGGCAATTACCGAACCGCAACAGCTGCTGCGCGAGCTCAAACTGCCGCAGAGCCTGTTACCGGCCGCCGTGCAGGCCTGCTGCGAGTTCAAATTGCGCGTACCCCGCGGTTTCCTGGCACGTATGCGCCAGGGCGACCCTAACGACCCCCTGCTGAGACAAATCCTTCCGCTGGGCGAAGAACTCCATCGTGTAGCTGGCTACAGCACTGATCCACTGGACGAGCTGGATACCATGCCGGCAGCGGGTGTACTGCACAAGTATCGGGGAAGGGTGTTGCTGACTCTGACAGGTGCCTGTGCGATACACTGCCGATATTGTTTCCGCCGTCATTACCCTTACAACGACGCCAACCCGACGCGTGAACACGACAAGACGATCGACTACTTGCGTCGTCAGCCGGAGGTTACGGAAGTCATTCTCAGCGGCGGTGATCCGTTAACCTTGTCCGACTCAAGACTGGCTGGCCTGGTATCCAGCATCGAAACCATCGCCCGGGTGAAGCGCCTGAGGATTCACAGCCGGCTTCCTGTTGTACTCCCGGAGCGCATTGACCCGTCATTACTCGAATGGATGTCTGCGACAAGGCTGCAGATCGTGCTGGTAATTCACAGTAACCATGCCAATGAGCTGGATGCGAACGTAGACCGGGCCATGCACCAGCTACGCCAGGCGGGAGTCACCTTATTGAATCAGTCGGTTTTACTGCGCGACATTAATGATCGGCCCGACGTTCTGGTTGATTTAAGCGAAAGGTTGTTCGAGGCTGATGTGTTGCCATACTACCTGCACCAGCTGGACCCGGTTCAGGGCGCGGCACACTTTTCGGTGAGCGACCGGAAGGCCAAATTAATGATCGAAGAAATGCGCCGGCAGCTTCCCGGCTACCTGGTGCCCCGGCTGGTCCGCGAGCACCCCGGGCAAGCGTCTAAATCCCCCCTTTAACTCAAAACAATTTATAGTTTATACGGTATTAAAATATATTATAGACGAATGGCACTAAGTTAAGGGGGCTCTTCCTCTGTAGGGCCGAATTTATTCGGCCAGTAGCTATTGGCGGCTACCCACATTGTGGCTATATCCGGGATGATAGAGGGAATGGCAACGTGGTTGATCGAATGAATTCGACCCTACAATGGGCTAAATAGGCTTAACTTAGTGCCATTCAATGCAGATACATCTTTTCAGACGCCATACTGCTCGCGGTAAGCTTCGATGGCTTGCAGTGACTTGCGGTATCCAGGGTGGTCGGCCAGAAATGTCTGCAGTTCAGCCAGGGTCACGATGCTGGTGACCCTCAGGCCAAGCTCCTGCTCCACTTCCTGGATTGCCGAACGATCGCCCTGGCCGCGCTCCTGGCGATCCAGCGCGATGACAACACCGGCGGCTGTTG
>JAUXDG010000061.1 GCA_030618475.1 Gammaproteobacteria bacterium
CGCACCATGCCGTTGAAGTTATACGGTGATACCGTGCCAACATAGTCCTGCAAGGCGGTGACTTCGGGAATCGTCCGCAGCGACTCGGTAAGCCGCTGCGCCACGTTGGCGGTTACGGCGAGTGGCGTTCCTTCCGGCATATTAATCAGTACGTTGAATTCGGGTTTGTTATCGAAAGGCAACATCTTTACCGCGACAGCCTTGGTGTAGAACATCGAGCAGGCCAACAGCAAGGCCGTCACTATGCACGCAAATAGCAGCCAGGCCAGTAATCGGCTGTTTATAAACGGTGTGACAATCGGGCGGTAGATCCGGCCGATAATCTCCTGGGTCTTGCGTTCCCTGCGCTCTGCCCGTATTAGATCCTGCAGCATGGGCCTCAGCTTGTAGGAACACCAGGGGGTGAACACAAAGGCCGCGAACATGGAAAAAATTATCGCGACCGACCCAAGCGCTGGGATGGGTTCCATATAGGGACCCATCATACCGCTGACGAATCCCATCGGCAGCAGTGCCGCAAGTATAGTGAGCGTTGCAATGATGGTGGGATTTCCGACTTCACGCACCGCGTCGACCGCCGTCTCAATACTGGTGTTGCCTTCCTGAAGCCAGCGGCGGAAGATATTCTCCACCACCACCGTCGCATCATCGACCAGTATCCCGATGGAGAATACCAGGGCAAAGAGGCTCACCCGGTCGATGGTGAAATTGAGCGCCCACGCTGACCAGATGGTAATGAGTACGATAAGGGGGATAACGATAATGACGACCAGCGCTGAACGCATACCGATGGCGATAAACGAGATAATACTCACCGCAAAACCGGCGTGGAAAAGCGCAAGCAGAAGCTCGTTAACCTTGTCGTCTGCCGTCTTGCCGTAGTTGCGGGTGATGCTGACGTTAACGCTTTCAGGGATAATATACCCTTTCATCGAGTTGAGCTTTTCAAGGACGGCATTGGCAACCGTTACACCGTTGGTGCCTTTTTTCTTGCTGATAGCAATGGTGATGGCCGCCGCACCGTCAGCGGATGGCGTATCGTCCTGATAAGCAGGACCGGTGTAGAAGGTAACCAGGCGCGCGGTCTCCTCGCCGCCCTGCACCACATGGGCGACATCGCGCACATAGACCGCTGTGCCATGATGGGAGCCGACGACCAGGCTCTCCACGTCCTTGGCAGTGCGCAGATAGGCGCCACTGGTGATTTGGTAGACACGATTATTCATTACCAGGCTGCCCGAACCACGCTCGGCATTCGCTTGCCGTATCGTATTCGCGATCTGGTCGAGACTGATACCGTATCCTGACAGACGTTCGGGTAACACCTCAATACGGATTTGCGATTTCTGGCCACCGACCACGAAAGCAGGCCCGGTATTCTCGACTTCCTGCAGGCGTTGCATCACGTCGAAAGCCAGGACCCGTAGTCTTTCATCATCCAGAGCCAGATTCTGACACCACAGGGTTACGGTGACTATCGGTACATCGTCGACCCGTCTAGGCTTTACAAGGGGCATGGAAACCTCTGGCGGGATTTTATCCAGGTTGCTCTGCAGTTTCTCATGGACCTTGACAACGGATGGCCCGATAGGCTCGCCCACTTCGAAACGCACCGTCACCATGCCGCGTTCGCGTTCCGCCGCAGAGTACACGTGCTTGACACCTGTGATCTCACTCATAATGCGTTCAAGGGGTTGAATGGCGAGGTTTGCCACCTGTGCTGATGAGGCGCCGGGGTATTCGATGAATATATCGATCATGGGCACTGAGATCTGGGGGTCTTCCTGGCGTGGTGTAATGAAGAGGCCCAATAATCCGAGCGCCAGGGTGGCCATCATCAGCAGAGGTGTAAGCGGGGAATCAATAAAAAACCGGGCCAGATTCCCGGCGATACCGAGTGGAGCGCGGTCCTCAAACGGCCACGGTCCATGTTCCGGCAACGGGCGCCTGGAAGGATGTTTTGGAACAGGAAATTTAGAGGACTCGCCCATGCAGTTCCTTATTTAACGTCCCTTTAGGTATGAAATCATTAGCACTACAACACCAAGAAGAAATGGCACAAAAACTACAAAATGCATCAGTGCAGACATTTCCTTGTAAATCCCACTCAAATGTATAATAAGATCTGCAAGAGCGGAAAATGCGATGAGAATAAAGCCCAGTGTGTTATGTAGTGTCTTGTGGTCCATCATAGAGCCAGTCTATTTCTTGATTTAAGAAAGCATCCGGCTTGATCAGATGTAAGGCCTTACCCGCCCCCGCACCTTTTACCGGGGCGAACAACTTCGCATAGCTTTCTGCCATTGCCGTATCGTATGACCATGCCGGGCCAGCGAGGACCAGCGAGATGGTTGTGAGTAGGCGTGTCAACATGTCGCACCTCCTATGATTGTGATGATTGCTGAAATGATTGAGATAAAACGTATCCGACTCATATCTGTGTTCCTTCTGGCCAAGCAAACAGGCTAATCCTTTTGGAGTGCAGTATAGGCATCTCAAAATATGTGAAAATTCTACTGCTTAACCTGCATGACGTGCATTGACAATTGTCAATAACTGGCTTGATTGATGGTTTGTGTCGGACGCCTGTGGGTCTCGAATTCTTAATTCTGCCGTTAAAACGGGTCGTTGCTCAATCTTGCCGCCCGTTGCCAGCTTACTCTAAACTCCGCCAGAATGAAGGACATGTTCATTCTTCTGGCATACCTGCTAACCACCGTCGCGAAACTGCTTGCGCCCAGATTGCGGCGTAATCACGAAATCGAGACCCACAGGTGTAAAAATTACCATTGGGCGTTGCACTGACAACTGGAGATATTGCTATGTATAAGACCCTCATCGTTCTGCTACTCAACGTATTCCTCATGGCTGTCCCCGCTTGGGCGCAGGAGAATGCCGAGGCAATCGAGGCCATGGAAGAATATCTGGAATTCGTTGACTACGGTGGCGCCACGGTCCTGGCGCAACAGATACCAGCCGATGACTGGAAGAACTTTTTCATCATTGATGCGCGCGATACCGCTCAGTTCGAAAAGGAACACATTCCCGGTGCGGTGAACATCGATTGGCGCCAGGTGCTCGAACGCCGCTCCGAGTTCCCCAAGGAAAGGCCTATCCTGATTTACTGCAACACCGGGACGCTGTCAGCCCAGGCGGGGTTTGCCCTTCGGGTCGCCGGATTCGACAACCTGCGGATTCTTCAGGGCGGGCTGCGTGAGTGGCAGGATAAAGGCGGTTTTGGAGCTTACGAGAAGGCGTTGAAACAGCTGCAACACTGAATGGGTAAGAGGGTCCATACTCGCTGAGAACCAGCGTCATGCTCCCCACTAAAGCGATGGCGCTCATCAGTAATCCACTTATGACGATCCAGGCGAAGGTGCTCATCGGTCAGTGCACCTGTTAGTAGGCGCAACTGTTCTATTCCTGGTTTGCTCAATTTCCCTTCTTCGCTTTTTTCTGTCGCAAGAGTTCATGGTGATGGGAGCCTTCTCTCAGCATCTTGGCTCCGCAACTCGGACATCGCTCATCCTGACACCGGACTCCATCGCGATGAGGAATCGTTTCATCACATTTAGGGCAGACGCACCGTCCGCCTGCCCCCATATCGTGTCGTTGCATGTCTGTCATGGGTATCCTCGTCTTGACGCTATCAAAGTCTATACTTGCGAACGAGTAAATGCTATTCAGAGCGAGGTTTCGAAAATTGGCTATCACTGTCAGGCTCGTAAATTCTGCAGTTTTCTGAACAGGGTGCGCTTACTGATGCCAAGCTTCTCCGCGAGGCTGTCCCGATCACCCCGGAACTTCGATACAACCTGTATGAGGTAACGTCCTTCTATTTCCTCGAGCGGAAGAATTTCACCGGTATCCAGCGGCAGCTTGTGGTTAGATGCCGTTTCACTGTCGCAGACTTCAGCGGACAGGTGTTCCGGTAAGATCACTTCATCATCGGTCAGTAGTATGGCCCGTTCCAGGATATTGCGCAGCTCGCGGATATTGCCCGGGAACCTATACTGTTGCAGACAGGCAAGCGTCGCAGGCGCGACACTGTAAGTCCGGTTGGGTGACAGTCGTGATAGCAGAGACTCGATTAGCAGCGGAAGATCCTCCGAACGTTCCTCGAGTGCGGGCAGTGCAATGGGGAAGGTGCTGATGCGATAGAAGAGGTCGCGGCGGAAGCTGCCCTCAGTGACCATCGTCTGCAGGTCGCGGTGGGTCGCAGTTATCAGCCGGAAGTTGGCTTCGCGAGGCTCCACGCTGCCCACCCGTCGATAGGTGCCGGTTTCCAGCAGGCGCAGCAGTTTTACCTGCAGGCTCAGTGGCACATCACCGACTTCGTCGAGAAAGAGGGTACCGCCTTCAGCGGCTTCTACAAGGCCGATCTTTCTCGCGTGAGCGCCGGTGAACGCGCCACGCTCGTGTCCGAACAGTTCGCTTTCAAACAGGGATTCAGTCAATCCTGAGCACTCGACGACCACGAACGGCTTGTCACTGCGTGGGCTGTTGTCATGTATTGCGCGCGCTACCAGTTCCTTGCCGGTTCCGGACTCGCCCTGTAACAGTGCGGCCGTTTCGGCGGGGGCGACCCGGTTGATGAGTTCTACCATGCGGTTGAAGGCGGGCGAACGGCCGACCATGCTGTTTGCATCAGCCCGGCTGCTGGCTGTGCGCGTCTCGCGCATGATCTCAATGACATAGCTGATCTCACCTTCATCGTTTCTAACCGGATAGGTTTCAACGTCAACGTGTTCCTCGCCGCGCGGCGTGTGATGCAGATGCAGTACTCGTTGCTTGCGGCCGGACGCCAGACAGTCGGCCAGCGGACAGCTTTCACCGGCCCGGTCACAGGGTACGGTGTAGCGGTGGGAGACTTCGTAGCAGGCCCGGTTATGCAACGGGCTGCCATCACCGTAGGTATCCCGGTAGGCCTGGTTGGCCGCCAGGATCCGGTAGTCCGGTGTGATGGCCACCGCGGGGGCGCCGATCACGTCGAGTATCCCCGTGACTTCGGTCTGTGCGCGTTCGCTGAAGCGAATCGGTTTACTCATGGCGATACCCGTAAGAATGCCATCAATGGCACCTTATTCTATCAGAGTAATGCCATAAATGGCACTTTTGTTTTCCATGTTGGCTATGTACAGCCCTCGTGTCATCCCGCGTTTCTTATTTTAATAATATAAAAAACATAAAGTTAATACGAAAATCTGGAGGTCTGACGGGGGCTGGCACAGGGCTTGCTAATATACCTTTCAGTAGTGCCGGTACAGGCGCTTTCAGAGAGGGATGGGACACGGTGATCTTCCGCCAGTTTTGTACGCCCGATGACGAGATCAGCTACCTGGTAGCCGACCCGGTTAGCCGATATGCGGCGGTGCTGGATCCGCATGTCGAGGCTGAGCGGGAGTACATAGAGGTTGTGCGCCAACTGGACCTGCGACTGGTGTACCTGGTCGAGACCCATATCCACGAGTCTCATCTCAGTGCGGCACCGGCCTTGCAGATAGAGACCGGCGCCCGGCTGGTAACCCACAGTGGCGCTGATTCGGCTTGTGTGGGCATGCACGTTGATGATGGCGAGAGCATCTTTGTCGGTGAAGAATATATCAGCGTCATGGCAACACCGGGACACAGTCCCTGTTCGCTGAGTTTCATGTGGCGGGACCGGGTGTTCACCGGTCACACACTGCTGTCGGGCGTTACAGGGCCGTGTCAGCGTGGCGACGCTGATGCCGGCCGCTTGTTCGACAGTGTTCGCGACCGCCTGTTCGAACTGCCTGACGAAATGTTGGTGTACCCGGGACGCGTCGCAGGCAGCCGCCGGGTCAGCAGTATCGGTCAGGAACGTGCAACGAATGCGGATTTGCAACCGCAGACGACACGCGCGCAGTTTGTCGCGCGTAAGCGGGCGGAGGCAAGGTCAGGCAGCGTGTGGGAGGAAGGCAGTCTGGCCGCGAATCAGCGCTGCAAGGTTTTCAACTGAAGTGAATTACTTGAACGGAACAGGAGAGCGGAAATGAAGAAGAAGGTTTCACAATTACTGATTGCAACAGCGCTGGCGGCTTCCGGCGCAGTACCCGTTGCCTATGCCTCCGGCGACGATGCCGAAATCCAGGCCCGTGTCGACGAGGCAAAAGCTGCAAGTGGTGACTTCCTCAAGCAGCTCGGTGGAGCCATGAAACGTGAAATGCAGGCGGGCGGACCGACTGCAGCGATGAAGGTATGCCGTGACATCGCGCCGGGTATTACCAATGACATTTCCCTGGAAAAGGGCTGGAAGGTGACCCGTGTGGGCACGCGTGTACGCAATCCGATGCTGGGACTGCCGGACGCCTGGGAGCAGCGTGTGTTGCAGGATTTTGAAAAGCGTGCGGCCGATGGCGAAAAGTACGACGCTATGACCTATTTCGAAGTCGTTGAGGAACCGGCCGGCAAGTCGCTGCGCTACATGAAGGCGATCGGTGTGGCGCCGCAGTGTCTTGCCTGCCATGGCAGTGCCGGGCAGATCGAAGAGCCGGTGCGCGCCCAGCTGAAGACCCTGTATCCGTACGACCGGGCGGTGGATTACAAGCCCGGTGATCTGCGCGGTGCGGTGAGCATCAAGCAGCCGTTCAACGACTGAAATTTCCAACGATAACTGATAGAGGTGTGTGATGAAAAAATCGATTGTAATGATTGTTGCGGTAATAGGTATGAGTGCAGCCGGTACATCGGCAATGGCCACTGAACCGACCTACATTCCGTGGACCTTTGACGACTTCAACAGTAACTGTGAAGTGATCGAAACGGCCGAGGTACAGCCAGCGGAACCGTCAACGGTGGCTGTCGACATCGCTGTCGATGTAGAGGCCGGTGAACTCGGCTGGTAAGCGCCAGGCTGTCTGGCGATGAGTACGCAAGTACCTGAAAGCATCTGGCACAACACGCTGGTGCGGCACCTGGCGGTCATTCTGGCCGCCAAGGTGTTACTGCTGATGGTGCTCTGGTGGATGTTTTTCCCGCTTACCCGATAACGTGGCGACGGGATGTCCCGATGTCCATGTCCACATCGCCGGGCCCGAGGGTTCGCTTGTAGCCCGGTTTGTGATGCTGGGTGGCATGGTTTTAATGGCGAGCGGATAAATCCATCCGCGGCTGAGTGTGGTTTTTCCGGTGAACGTCGCGGAAGCCGGTGATGCTCTTTATCCCTGGACTCTGGGCCGAAAGGCCAAGGCGCGTGGGTCAGTGAACTCTTGAACTATGTGTCGCACTATTTAACTATTTTACAGGAATGAATTAATGAACCGATTTATAGCATTGTTACTTTTACCACTTGCGTTTACTGCAGTAGCGGCGGATGCGCCCGAGAAGGCCAGCATGCGCACCAGCGCGGGCCTTTATGTCGACGCGCGTGAAGCACACGAAATGCTGACCAGGCCCGAAGCCCGCGAGGTTGTGCTGATCGATACCCGCGATTCGGTCGAACTCATGTTCACCGGCTACACGGACATGACGGAAATCCACGTGCCCTGGAAAATTATCGATGCCAGCACCTGGAATGATAAAAAGCAGAGCTACGGTGGGTACGTCAACAAGAACTTTGCCGAAGACGTCAAGTCACGCCTGGATGCGCTGGGTGTCAGCAAGCAGGCCCATCTGATTTTCATGTGTCGCTCCGGTTCCACCCGCAGTGCACCCGCGGCCGACGCCCTGTATGCCATGGGTTATGCCAACGTCTACAGCATGGTCGACGGTTTCGAAGGCGGCAAGGCCAAGGATGGAGCGCACAAAGGGGCGCGTGTGGTGGACGGCTGGAAGAATACAGGGCTGCCCTGGGGCTGGAAGCTGGAGAAGGACGTAGTGTACGGGCTTAATCGTTGACACCGTTTGATGAACCGGGTGATACATGCCCGCCATGGTGTACAGCCACCAGGATAGTTTTTGACACATTGAGCGAGAGGTACTCTGGATGAGCAAAGTTGTGGAATTGTTGTTCGATAGCTGGACAGGCCTTCTGTACCTGTTCGTCATACTGTTCATGCTCAGTATGGGGGTGTTGTTTGTTACCCTGTAACACAGAGGAGCCGGTCATGGGTCTTGACCTGACCAGGGTATGGTCGTGAACAGCAGCCGCATTCAGCGCACACTGGTGTGGAGCGGGTGGATGCGCCTTGCGCACTGGCTGGTCGCCTTGTCTGTCATCGCGCTGATAGCAACTGGCTGGCTGGTGAAGCTGGCGCCCAGCGTTGCAGACTCGGCCAGTGACTATCACGATTTAGCTGGTATCGGATTGACACTCGGGTTGATTCTGCGGGTGTGGCTGTTGTTCTTTGGTACCGGACCTGCGCACTGGAAGGCCCTGATACCGGTACGCGCCGATTTCCCCAAGATGGGCATGATGCTGCGCTTCTACCTGACGATGGGTAAATCGCCACAACCGAAATGGTACGCGCATAACCCGTTGTGGGCACCGGTCTATCTCCTCGTTCTGATCATACTTGTTGTGCAGGCGTTGACCGGTCTGCTGATGGAAACCCATACAGTAGTGATGTGGGGGTTTTACCTGCCGTCCGTGCATGACGTCTGGTCAACGGTGATCCTGGTTTTTGCCTGTTTACATGTCATTGCCGTGGTGCTCCACGATGCGAAAGGAACCGCGGCGGACGTCTCTGCAATGATTAACGGGCACCGGATATTTATTGTCGAAGACGCGGACACAATGCCTACGCAGAACATCCAGACCATCTCGTTGGAGCAGATCAGAAAACCGCGTTGATTGAAGTGCTTGATCCCTGAGTTTTGCTTCATCTGCGCCAACCTGACAAAACGCTGACGAAGTTGGTTAGGGAAGCGTAAGGATGGTCATGGCTAAATGCCCCCATTGACAAACCGCGGTTGCCACTGGGCTGCCGTATCAGAAGGGAGGCCGCGCAGTGCCAATTGTAAAATATGCACGACGGTGGATGCCGTTGGCTGCAGCAGTTCTTTACCTTACAGTGACAGGAAATGCGTTAGCTGACACGCCCTTGTCAGGGTTCGTCGAGGCGGCGTTGGTGCGTCATCAGGGCCGTGAGCTGTCGCAGGGCGAACGTGATATTGCTAATGCCCTGAATCGAAAAGCCGCTCAGCCTCTTGCCGGTGATCCCACCTTCAATCTCAAGTACGAGACCGATGTCATCGTCAGTGATCGCGGCTATCGGGAATGGGAGGGAGGCGTGGAGCTTCCCTTGTGGTGGCCGGGTCAGTCGCGCGAACATAAACGAGAGGCTGAGCGGACCATGTCTGTTGCCGACGCAATTTTGAATGCCAGGCGTCTTGAGGTCGCTGGCAAGGTGCGTGACCGTATCTGGATGTTGGCATTGGCTCGCGGTGAACTGGAGCAGGCGCGGTCGGCGCTGAAGACTACACAGGACCTGGCTGACGACGTCAAACGACGGGTTGATGCCGGTGAACTGCCACGAAGCGATCTCCTGTTGGCGGATAAAGACGTGTTAACACGTGCAGATGCTATGGCGCAGGCAGAAAATCGTGTCACCCAGGCGGAACGTATGTTCACGCTTTACACCGGAATGGAATCGGTGCCGGCACCCGGTCGGGAGCAACTTTCATTAAGCAATGAACTTCCTGAGAATCACCCGCAATTGATCCTGGTAGACGCAAAGGTCGAACAGGCACGTGCGCATCGCGAGCGGGTCAAGGGCGAACGTCGCCGCGGCCCCAACGTCTGGCTGGGCGGGAAGTCCTTCAAGGAGCGATCCGGTGCCGGCTACGACTCCGCGGTTGGCGTCGAGGTCAGCATCCCCTTTGGCAGTGTCGCGCATGCGGCGCCTGCATCGGCAAAGGCAGGGAACGCGCTGACCGAAGCGCAGATTGAGCGTGAACACCGCTACCATGAACTGACTGAAGCACTGGACATTGCAACACTGGAATATCAGCGCACTACCGATGCACAGCAACGCGCGCAGCGTCGGCAGCAACTGGCCGAGGCCAGCCTCAGCATAAGCCGTCGCGCATTCGAACTCGGGGAGACCGATCTGGTCCGCCTGCTGCAGGTGCAGGCCGATGCCATTGACGCCCGCCATGATCAACAGATTCGCCAGCTGGATGTCGGTCAGGCGATTGCACGACTGAACCAGTCCCTGGGAGTGATACCGCAATGAAAATGATCATAATTGCAAGCCTGTTACTGGCAAACAGTGTCTTACATGCGCAAACGCTGACACTGGACGCACAGCAGCGCGCTGCCTTCGGCATTGAGACTGCTCCGGTTCAACTTGCGACCGAGGCCCTGAGCAAGCCCTATCCGGCCAAGGTTCAGGTGCCGAACTCTCAGTTGCGTGTACTGAGTGCGCCGCTTGAAGGTGTCGTTGAGACCTTGCTGGTTGCTGAAGGTGAGACTGTCGAGCAAGGGCAGACGCTGGCGCGTGTGCGTAGCCAGGGCCTGCTGGAACTGCAGGCGGCTTATCTGGAGAGTCATACGCGTCGTGCGCTGGCAGGTGAGACGCTGGCCAGGGATAAAAAGCTGTATACAGAGGGCATCGTCGCCAGGCGTCGCCTGCTGGAGTCCCAGTCCGCTTTTCGCGAACTGTCCACGGCAGAGGAGCGGGATCGACAATCCCTGCTGCTGGCAGGCATGTCGGAGAGCACGCTCAATGACCTGGTCCGCGATAAAACCTTAAGCGCCGTACTTGAAGTGAAATCACCCCTTTCAGGGGTCGTGCTCGAACAGATTGCGACTGCAGGCCAGCGCCTTGCGGCATCCGATCCGCTGTACCGTGTCGGCCAGCTTTCCCCCTTATGGATCGAGGTTCATGTGCCTTTGAACGCCCTCGGGACGATCGCCCCTGGCAGTTTGGTGCGCATTGCAGAGGGAGGGCTTGACGCTGAGGTCATTACGGTCGGACGCATGGTACATGGTACCGATCAGGGTGTGCTTGTCAGGGCCGAGGTGCGTGAAGGCGTTGAGCATCTGCGCCCGGGGCAGTTTGTCGAGGCGCAGATCAGTCAGGGCACAGGCAATGGTGCTTTTGTGGTGCCTGCGCAGGCTGTCGTGCGCATGGACAGTCAGGACCAGGTGTTTGTACAGCGGGCCAATGGTTTCGAGTTGTTGGCTGTGCAGATCCTGTCGCGCGAGCGTGCGGTAGTCGTTGTGCGCGCCAATCTGGAATCCAGTGACAGCGTCGTTATCAGTGGTACCGCAGCGCTTAAGGCCGCATGGGCCGGAGGCGCCGAATAATGTTGGCGCGCGTGATTCAATTTGCGCTGACCCAGCGCCTGCTCGTCATGCTTGGCGTGTTGCTTCTGATCGGCGGCGGCTGGTATGCATTCACGAATACCCCCATCGATGCCTTTCCCGATGTTTCGACGACCCAGGTGAAGATTATCGTCAAGGCGCCAGGGATGACGCCGGGTGAGGTGGAGACTCGCATCACGGCGCCAGTTGAGGTGGAAATGCTGGGTATCCCGCGTCAGACCATGCTGCGTTCGGTGTCCAAGTATGCGCTCACTGATATCACCGTCGACTTTCAGGAAGGTACGGACATCTACTGGGCGCGCCAGCAGGTCAGTGAACGCCTGAACGCGATCTGGGGTGATCTGCCGACAGACATCAGCGGCGGCATTGCACCCATGACCACACCGTTGGGTGAAATGTTCATGTTCACCATTGAGGGCGGTGATCTGAATAACATGGAGCGTCGGGATTTGCTCGATTGGGTCATCCGCCCAGCGTTGCGCACGGTCACCGGTGTGGCGGATGTCAACGCCCTGGGTGGTGAAGTCAGAACCTTTGAGGTGGTGCCGGACAATGCGCGTTTGAATGCGCGCGGCATCAGTCTTGAGCAGTTGCGTATGGCGCTGGAGAACAACAACCGTAATGATGGTGCAGGCCGTCTGGATGATGGTGAAGAGGTGCTGCTGGTGCGCACCGAAGGCAGTATCGTCAGTCTGGAAGATGCCGCATCGATTGTTATCAAGCCGGATGCGGTACAACCGGTGCGCGTCGGCGACGTGGCCGAGGTACGGTTTGGCGCGCTGACCCGCTATGGCGCAGTGACTAAAAATGGTACCGGTGAGGTGGTCGAAGCGCTGGTGCTCGGCCTGCGTGGTGCGAATGCGCGCGAGGTGGTGCAGGGTGTGCGCAGCAAGCTGGAAGAACTTGCGCCCAGCCTGCCGGAGGGTGTCGAGGCCCGGGTATTCTATGACCGCGGAACGCTGGTGGATCGTGCCGTGGGCACAGTTTCCAAAGCACTGGCCGAGGCTATCGTGCTGGTGTTCATTCTGCTGGTATTGTTCCTCGGTGACCTGCGGTCTGCACTGACCGTCGCGGTGATTCTGCCACTGGCTGCACTGGTGA
>JAUXDG010000185.1 GCA_030618475.1 Gammaproteobacteria bacterium
TCACCAGGTTCACCACCGTCTTGCGGCCGGCGAGGATAGTGACCCCGATGTTGTACAGGAAACCCACCACCACCGCGGCGATACCGAGCTTGGTAATGGTCGGCTGCTCGAGGAACTCCCGGCCCATGGTCGGCAGCAGATCATTCATGGTGAGTTCCGCCAGCTTCGCATACGGTACCAGCAGGTAACCCAGGATCGTCAGCACACCGGCTGCCAGGAAGATCCAGAACAGCGCCCAGGCCAGCAACGGGCTGTGCAGCTCACGCTCTGCTTCTTCCGGAACCAGGAAGTAGGCAGCCCCCATGAAGCCGAACAGCAGCCACACGATCAGCAGGTTGGTATGCACCATGCGGGCCACGTTGAACGGAATTTCCGGAAACAGGAAATCACCCCATACATATTGCAGGCCCATAACCAGACCGAACAGGATCTGGCCGACAAACAGGCCAATGGCAGCAATAAAGTAGGGTTTTGCGACAGATTGCGATTTGTATTGCAGCATGATAGCCCCCTCAGCCCTGGATATTCGGCGGCCAGTCACGGGCCGTCTTGATTTCACTGGTGTACTTCAGGAATGCCGCGACGGCTTCCAGCTCTTCGTCCGACAGATTGAACTGCGGCATGCTGCGACGCCCCGGAATTCCCTCAGCCGGGCGGTATTTGATGAAGCCAACGATGGCCTCGGTGGAATTGCCGAAACGCGTGTAGACATTGCCCAGCTCGGGGGCGAAATAGGCGCCCTCGCCCAGCAGGGTGTGGCAGCCGATGCAGTTGTTCACTTCCCACACCTTCTTGCCCAGCGCGACCTGCTCGGTAATCGCGTCGCGATTGTCGGTTTTCTTGATGGCCTGCGTAGTATCGAAGGTTAGTGCAAGAAACAGCAGGAAGAAGAAAACACTTCCCCCGTAGTAGATGTTTCTTGCCATGCTTTTGGTGAAAACGTCACTCATGGCGTAAGCCCCCGGTGTTTACGAAAATTCAGGGCGCTATTTGATCTTCTGTAATATTAGCTGTCCTTGATATAGGTCAAGAGAGCGTGGCGAAAGCTATCAAATCGCGTGGCGGATGGTGCGGATCTCCAAGTTCACATGAGTCACGTGGCCGGTTCCAGCAACATAACGACGGCAGCGTGCGCGAAATACAGAATTATCCGACAACAATAGTAACGTGACCTAATTCGAAAATGCTAGTTGCTTTCCAGTTTCTCTGCGATCAGGTCGAAAAGAGAGGCAATCGGCTGTTCAATAACCGTGGATTTTTGGGGAAAGGGCAGAGAGGGTCAGGCAACTTACCCAGTGCATGAAATAAAAGGTATTTCCAGGATTGCTGGAGATCTGAATCCATAGGATTTTCTCATGGTTGGGTTGTCATCCCGAATTGGGATAATATCGGCAGCATCCGGTTGGGATAAAAAAGCGATGACAAGGAATAACAGCTTCGTGCTTAACGGCTTTATCTCGCCGCCTTTCCTTCTGACGTTATCTCTGCTGCTGTCAAGCGGTCTATCAGCACAGCCTGTTGCCGGGCGAGGACACCTTACGCCATCACCCTCAATTGTCGAAATACCGATTCGACTATCGCTTGACCGCTTATTTGAGGTGGCAGAGAAGGAGATGCCATTGCAGGCCGGACACTGGCGTGATTGGCAGAAATCATACGGCATAAAGACCAAATACCGCGCCTGGCGGGGGCCGCTCTATTTCACCATGCAGGGAGAAGTGCTGTTGGTCCAGGCACACGTCCGTTACTGGATCAAAGCCCATAAGAAGGTGCTTGGTGCGCTGAATCTGAAATCCAGTTGCGGCGTGAACGAACCGCCACGCCAGGCGGTGATCGGTGTGCAGATTCACCTGGGCTGGGGAGCGGACTGGATGCTTCGGCCGGAATTTCGGGTCATGCCACCCCGTTTTCTTGATCGTTGTGAAATGACGATTGCAGACATCGACGTGACACCGCTCATAGCAAAGGAATTTCAGAAACAGTTAAAGGAAAAGATGCGTGCTGCACTGATGGCGCTGGCCCCGCGCCTGAATGCAATCCGTCAGCAGGCAGAACAGAACTGGTTGCTGTTGCAGGAACCGGTGCAACTCTGGGCAGACCACTGGCTGTTATTGAACCCCAGTGGTATTGCACTTTCACCCCTGTCTGGCCATGGCGATAGCGTGGATGCCCATCTTGCCGTGATGATGTTACCGAAAGTGATCGCCGGTTCCGAACCCGCCTCTCAGCACTGGCCGTTGCCGCCGCTAACACGCTTTTATCCGCGTTCGGCAGGACTGAATCTGCAGCTGGCTGTCGATCTGAACTATGCGGATCTCAATCGGGCAATTACCGGGCAACTGTCAGGTGAGTCAGTTGAGATCGGCGGCCGCCAGGCTGGCATCGAAGCGATAGAGTTGGGTGGGCAAGGGCAGGAAATCCGTGTCAATGCGAAGTTGACGGGTGATGCCGCCGGCAACGTGATGATCAAGGCGAAGATAATTTTTGCAGCGGAAAAACAGCAGTTTCAGCTGGAAAACCTGGATTACACCTATACACCGGAGGACCCGTTGCTCGAGCCACAGGCAAGCCTCTTCTACGGCTATATCCGCAAGGTGCTGGAGGCCGCCGCAAACCAGCAATTACAGCAGCGAATGAGTCAATGGAAGGAACACCTGCTGACCGTGTTCGACAAGATTACACCGGATGATATGCAGCTTGATATGAAGTCTCTGCAGTTACACCAGGTACAGCTCAGCATGACAGAAGACGCCATCAGGCTGAATGGTCTGGTATCGGGTTACATCAGGCTTGATTTTCGTTAGTATCGGGGCGGGATAGCAACCTGGGTTCAAATCGCGAGGCGCAAGCCCTTCAGCATTTCAAACGCCTGACCGGCCATGGAATCACCCACGATGGCCCGGTTCATAAAATCAGGTAAGAGGAAATCGAATCCTGCCAGGATAATGCCCAGCAACAGCATTGTGCGAAGCACGCCTGCAATCCCCCCATACAGGGGTGGTTCCCTGGCCGGCCTCACGTTTTCCCGTTGATGCCGCAGTCTGTTGCGGAAGGTAAGCACAATCAGCAGGGTGGCGATCAATATTAGAACCGTAACGGCAATCCCCCGGCGTTGCAGCCAGGTGTCAGCCAACGCCGTAAGGCTGTTTCCCACCACTGTAAACAGGCCAAAACCCAGGAAAAAGGCCAGCACGATCAGCAGACCGACGATGCGGATACCTTCCACGCGAAGACCCCGCTGCCGGCCTCGATAAAAGCCCCAGCCAAGATAGGCGGCAATGAGCATGTCCAGCAGGGCCATTCAGTGTTGGCCGCCTGTACCATGCAGTTTCGTTGTCACGGATCGATGATCTGTCATGGATGCCAAGGATAGCAGTCTTGCTACCCGCGGAGATGCTATTTCAAGCGGCAACTGGATCACTGGATCTTTACCCCCTCCTGCGCCTACACTGTGCGCTATCCGCTATCCACCGACCCTGCAGGCGGCCCGCATCGAGAGATTACCATGGTTCCTGACGTCACCGTCCTGAGCCCCTTCAACTCTTTCCGCACGGCGTTACGGAACCTGGGAGCCTGTCGGACTTAGGCTCCTAGGGTTGGTTAATTGCCGCTGCCACGTCCCTGGTCTGCTTTTGAGGTAAGTGATATGTATAGAAAGATTGCCGGCATCATCATCGTCGTGCTGCTGGTCCTACCGGCCACCGCACCGGCAGAAACGCTGGTGTTGCTGCAGGGTTATCTCGCCGATGAGGATTACTGGCGGGAAACGGGGATTACGCGCATGCTGGACCGCAACGGCTGGGCGGATGCGGGAACTTTGCGTACCACCCGCAACGGCATTCGCGCCGACCGGCCGCTGCCAACAAGCAGCCGGCGTGTCTATACGCTGGCTTTGCCCAGCGAAGCGCCGCTGATGGTGCAGCTACGCTACCTGGAGCAATACCTCGATGTCATCCTGAATTTGCATCCCTACGAATCGCTGATACTGAGCGGACATTCGGCCGGCGGCGTGCTCGGGCGCCTGTACATGGTGGAGCATCCCGACACATCGGTTGGTGCGTTGATCACCTTTGCGAGCCCGCACCTGGGCACGGACAGCGCTGAAATCGGGGCCATGGCGGGCAACAGCCCGCTGGGCTGGTTTGCCCCGCTGATCGGCGGCAGTACGCTGAACCGTTCACAGGGTCTGTACTACGATCTGGTGCGTGAACGCCCCGGCAGCCTGCTGTTCTGGCTCAACCGCCAGGAACATCCTTCGTCTCGTTACATCTCTATTGTGCGGGAAGATGACGGTCTGCTGAATTTCGGTGATCTGGTGGTACCGGCCTGGAGCCAGGACATGAACCAGGTGGCTGCACTGAGGGGGAGGGCACACAGAATCGTGACCCAGGGTGGGCATGGACTGACCAGGCAGGACGGCGAGCTGCTGCTGCAGATCCTGGCAAGCAACAGCCAGGCGTAATCGATGGATGCTGAATGCAGACCCCGTGCGCATGGCGCATTTATCAATACTTCAATTCGCCATAGTCAGGATCAGTTCACAGTAACAGGTCTGTGCGAGGTATGGCGTCGGCCTGGTCGGTTTCGAGGCGGGGTTGACAGTTTACCAGGTGGTTCGCCGGAATCTTGAATTTCTCCACCAGATAATCCCTGACACTGGCGGCACGCTGCTCGCCGAGCGCGGTGAGTTTCTGCTCATCCACTACCGGTGCGGCAGGGGGCGTCTCCTTTTTGCCGCTTTGCCCGCCGGCCTTATCTGCCGGCGGCTGGAGGTGAGCGACATCCTGCTGCACAGCCACTCCGCATATTTTCACGGCGATCTTGGGGCGTTCTTTCAGGACCTTGGCGATCTTGGACAGGTAATCCCGGTCGGTGTCGTCGAGGCTTGCCTGCCCCGGCTCGAACTCGATGGGATCGAGGCGAATCTTGCTGGCCGCTTCACCGGCTATCTTGGCTACCGCGACCATGGCGCCATAAGGTTGCAGGGCGTACACCAGGTAGGAGGTGGCGCCTACTGACACGCCGCTGGCGACCGCCTTGGTGATGGCGTCGCTGACATTGAAATCGGGATGATTGGCATCCCCCTCGATGGGGATTTTCAGTTCGATGGTGTCATTCTTGTCGCGCAGGATATTGAGCGCCATATCCAGGGGTACGGGTATCTTGCTCTGCAGACCGTCCTTGCTGTCGGTACCCTTCACCGACAGCTGATGCATTAACAGCACCGCCTCACCTTTCATGAGTTCGTCCTGGCTCACCAGCTTGAGATCAACGTCGAGTGACCCGCTGTCGATCATGACGCCCATGCTGCCTGTGCTGTACGGAGACAGGGGCGGGAGTCCGAGCGCTTGCAGTTTTCCCTGGATATCCATACCCGGTGGCTGCAGAAAGGGTTTGATGTCACCGCCTGCGTTGATGGTGGCGTGTTTGTCGAACTGGCCATCCAGCTTGAAGCTGGTGGTCTGTTCGGGTTTTCGGCCATCCAGGTTCTCGAGGAATAACTCGTTTATGGTCAACGTTGTCTTGAAAGCCGGACTCACCGATTCGTCATAGATGGTCAGCGAACTGCCCTTGGAAGCCTCGATCCGATTAACAGCAAGGGGAGGCGGTTCTGCCGCTTTTTCCGCTTCTCCGGCTTCGGCGTCTTGCGCCATCACTTTTTCTGCATCCTCCGCAGCCGTTTCATCCGAAGGCCTTACCCCGTTTCCCGTACCCTCGACGTCTTCTGTATCCTTCTCTTCACCCGCCAGGACGGCGAGCAGCATATTGGTATTCCATGTGCCTTCCTTGTCGCGGTGATACACCACGTGGACATCGTCTTCCAGGATGGTGTTAACGGAGGTGAATCCGTCGATGTGGGAGAATTTTTCAATGGACAGTTTCCCGGCATGCCAGACGGCCTGGTTTTCACCCTTGGACTCAG
>JAUXDG010000239.1 GCA_030618475.1 Gammaproteobacteria bacterium
AATGGAAAACGATATGGAACTCACCATTCGTCGCCCCGACGACTGGCATCTGCATGTGCGCGACGGCGAAGCCATGCAATCTGTTGTACCCCATACGGTACGCCAGTTTGGCCGCGCCATTATCATGCCTAACCTTAAACCAGCGGTGACCCACACCGCCGAAGCCCGCGCCTACCGGGAGCGCATCCGCGCAGCCATACCGGCAGATACTGGCTTTGAACCTCTGATGACCCTGTACCTCACCGACAACACCGACGCGGCAGAGATACAAAGAGCGCACGCCAGTGGTTTCATCCATGCCGTCAAGTTATACCCGGCCGGCGCAACCACCCATTCCGACGCGGGCGTCACCGACATCGCCAACACCTTTGCGGCGCTGGAAGCCATGCAGGCGATTGGCATGCCACTGCTGGTGCACGGCGAAGTCACCGATCCGGGTATCGACGTCTTCGACCGTGAAGCGGTGTTTATCGACCGGATATTGGCGCCTTTGACGCAACGCTTCCCGACACTGCGAGTGGTGCTCGAGCACGTGACTACCCGACAGGGCATAGCGTTTGTTCTGGACAGTGCGGACAAGGTCGCCGGAACATTGACCGCGCACCACCTGCTACTGAACCGTAACGCCATGTTTGCCGGCGGCATCCGCCCGCATCACTACTGCCTGCCGGTACTCAAACGCGAACAGCACCGCCAAGCCTTGCTGGAAGCGGCCACCAGCGGGAATCCAAAATTTTTCCTTGGCACCGACAGCGCACCACACGCCCAGGCTGCCAAGGAGACCTCCTGTGGCTGTGCAGGTCTGTACACAGCGCATGCGGCCATCGAGCTCTATGCGGAAGCTTTTGAACAGGCAGGCGCCCTGGATCAACTTGAAGGCTTCTCCAGCTTCCATGGCGCAGACTTTTATGGTTTGCCCCGCAATGAAGATACCGTCACATTAAGCAAAACCAGCTGGAAGGTTCCGGACAGTTACCCACTGGGCGCAGCAACAGTGATTCCGATGCGTGCAGGGGAAATCATCGGCTGGAAAATGCAGGGCTAGTACACCCGGCTGAGCCGGTAGCCGCGCTCAACCAGGAGATTCAACAAACCCTCCTTACCCGCAAGATGCAAAGCGCCGACGGCAATAAACTGTTGCCCTTCACGAAGGCGTGGCTGCATACGCTCTGCCATACGATAGTTGCGCTCGACAATGACTTTGCGATTAAAAGTCTCTGCCAGTAGCGGATCGCTGTCACGCATGGCTGCCTCGTTCAATTCCATCAGCCGTTTCAGATCACGATCCAGGTAGGCGGCCTGTAATTCATCGAGCATCTGAGCAACAGTATCCAGATTATCCAGCGTATCTTCCAGAAGCGTGATCTGATCCTTCCGGGACAAACCGTCAAACAGCCCCATCTGTTCGGCAACCGTCTCCAGCCCGTGAACTTTTTTACCGGCAGCAACAGCACCCTGGTACAGCACATGATCCAGAACCACACCGTTATTTCCCGGTGGTGTCATCAGGGTCACCGCCACCGCCCAGGGCTTCATATTGGCAACCAACATTTCCGGAATACCCCTTGCTTTCATAACCTCAAGGGTACGCTCATAGAGTCTGCGCCCGATCAGCGACTCGAGGGTGTTCCCGTCTGTCATCAGCAACGCGCTAGTCATGGTCAACAGGGATTGGGGGTCCAGTACCACTTCCAGAGTCACGCTCTGCGCCTGATCAAATGCCCGCTGCACCGGTGTTGGCAGCTTCACCACGTCGGGATCGTCACTGTGCATGGTGCCAAACAGATAACTGGGTGTGGCGCCAGCTCGTTCAACCCTCCATAACAGACCTGAATCAAACGCGTCAGCCGCTTCGGCCGCAAAAGCACCCGCCAGGCAGGCCAGCGCGATAAAAAGATTGCAGATAAATACACTGCCTTGAGTTAATGACTTCACGTTCATGAATCGGTTCCGGTATGCTGCGACCATGTCAGACGATACTGCACCGCCAAAAATTGCCAATCGCTTTCGTGGTTTTCTACCCGTGGTTGTCGACGTTGAAACAGCAGGCTTTAATCCGAAACGTGACGCGCTATTGGAAATTGCCGCTGTCATACTCGAATTCGATGATAATGGCCGCTTGCAACCGTTAGAGACCTACGCCTGTCATGTGGAGCCTTTCCTGGGTGCCAATCTGGATGAAAAATCACTGGAATTTACCGGCATCGACCCTTATCACCCGTTCCGCTTAGCCAAACCCGAACACGAAGCACTGCAGCAGATTTTTCAACCGATCCGCCGGGCGGTCAAGGACAGCGCCTGCACACGCGCCATCCTGGTTGGCCACAACCCCTCGTTTGACCTGAGTTTCGTGAACGCCGCTGCCAATCGCTGCAAAATCAAGCGCAACCCCTTTCACCCGTTCAGCAGTTTCGACACCGTTACGCTGGCAGGACTGGCGTTCGGTCAGACGGTGCTGGCACGGGCGGCGATTGCCGCCGGTATGGAGTGGGACCAGGAACAGGCCCATTCAGCGAAATACGATGCAGAACGCACCGCTGAGTTGTTCTGCACTATTATCAATCGCTGGGATATATCGACAGCCTGATTCGGCCCAAAAGCGTCTGTGATTAATACCGGCTGGAGGGCGTCAGTTCGGCAGACTGGCGCCCCCCACCGCCGCTTAAGTTTCCGGTCAATCCTCACGGCTGCCTATCGCCCAACCCGGTGTTGCCGGCAAGCGGGGCAACACCTGCTCAGGGAATTCACCCGTCAGCCCGTTCAGGAATGCCACCATATCAGCCACCTGGTCATCGCTCAGGTCCTTGTTGAGCTGCACCTTGGCCATTACCCGCACCGCCTCTTCCAGGGTTGGCACCGCGCCATTATGAAAATAAGGCGCCGTCAAGGCGATATTCCGTAAGGTTGGCACCTTGAACATGTACTTGTCGGTGTCTTTGCCGGTGACCTCCAGTCGACCCGGGTCTTTCAGGAAGTCGTATTTTGCAACGTACTCACTGTCTTCAAAGGTAGGGAACTTCATAAAAAAGCCGCTACCTGGCGCCATCGTCGGGCCATCGAAAGCCGGCCCTGAATGGCAACTGGTGCAACCGATTTCATGAAAGGTCTTCATGCCACGCTGCTGCTGTTCGTCAAGTGCACCTTTTTCGCCTTTTACGTGGCGATCATAAGGGCTGCCAGGGGTAATCATGGTGCGCTCGAACGCAGCCACGGCTTTCGCCGCATTGTCCACCGACATGGGGTTATCGGCACCAAATGCACGTACAAAGTAAGGTTGATAACCAGGGATGGCGCGCACTCGATTCATCGCCTTTTCCAGATCACTCATGCCCATTTCCACAGGGTTCACCACCGGCCCCTTGGCCTGCTCTTCGAGACTGGCGGCCCGACCATCCCAGAACTGGGCCGAGGCAAACGCCGAATTCCACACCGTCGGCGCACTGCGGCCACCGGTCTTGCCGTGCACACCCATCGAAAAAGCCCGATTGTCGTCACCACCCAGCATCAGGTTGTGGCAGGAATTACAGGACACGGTACCGGTTTCTGAAAAACGCGGGTCGAAATACAACATGCGCCCCAGCTCGACTTTTTCAGGTGTGGTGGGATTATCAGCAGGCTCAGGGGCTTTGCTGGGCAAGGCCTGCCAGTCGTAGGCCTGCACCCCATTTGTCGCCATGGCAATAACAAGAGACAATAGAACAGTTTTCAGCTTCATTACTTCAGTTCCTTAAAAATCAAGAGGGATTCGGAGGAATAGCGATTTAGACCTGGTCCAAGCCAAATGCCAAACTTGGAAAACCACCACTCGAGGTAAACCGATGGCAGCTCTTCCCGAAAAAGACCAACAAATCATCGAAGCCCACACCGGACTGATTCATCGGATCGTGATCGGCTGCCAGAATCGCGATATGGTACCTGATCTGGAGGACATTCTGAAACAGGCGGAACAGAATGGCTGGCTGCAGCTGGTTGCCGCTATTCGCAAAATACTCGCCGGCAGCCGCAATGAATCCATGTTAAACAGCCTCGACGAGGAGGACCAGGTGATTGTACGGTCCATATTACGCGGACTGCAAGCCCCCGAAACCCTGCCGGACCTGG
>JAUXDG010000160.1 GCA_030618475.1 Gammaproteobacteria bacterium
TAGTGCCGCTTCGCGCTCTATTGCCAGCTGTTTCGCAACTTGCCGTTGTTTGCGTTTCAGGCGTTCCGCTTCGCGCTGCTCGGCCAGTCGCTTTTCGGCGTCCTGCCGCTCGCGTTCCAGGCGCTCTGCTTCGCGCAGTTCCGCCAGTCGCTTCTCGGCGTCCTGTCGTTCCCGTTCCAGGCGCTCCACTTCACGTTGCTTGGCCAGTCGTTTTTCGGCGTCTTGTCGCTCGCGTTCCAGACGTTCCACTTCACGTTGCTCGGCCAGTCTTTCGGCGTCCTGTCGTTCCCGTTCCAGGCGTTCCGCTTCACGTTGCTCGGCCAGTCGCCTTTCGGCGTCCTGCCGCTCGCGCTCCAGGCGCTCCGCTTCACGCTGCTCGGCCAGGTTTTTAACGTTTATCGCTGTTGAAGGTACAGCCGATTCTGCTGAATCAGCCGCGACTGTCCCGGCAACGAGGTGCTTATCCCATGCCAGCCACGTTAACCAGCCAGTCACACCGGCACTCATCAAGAGCACCAGCCCCATTAGCAGCGGGAAAACGGCAGGCATACGTTGTTTGTCGATTCTGTGAGGCCTGGATAATCCCGCTGAATCGTTCTCGCTAACCGTGTGATGAGTCAGCCCCGCTGCCTTTGATTTATTAACTGCTTCCTGCAGCAACATCGTCTCCATGGCACCCACGATGGTTTCCGGAGCAGCGCCTGACGACGCCTGGTTTGTGGTCGCTTTGGCGGGATGTTCAGTGTCTTCGCAGGCTGTTTCCTCCGACCCGGCAATCTTTTCCTGTGAATCCGGTATTTGACTGGCAAGCACATCCGCCTTGGCCGACGCCGGTTCGGACTTCGGGCGCGCGCTGCTTGTATGCTCGATGGACCTCGCACCGTCAGCGAGCGTCGAGGCGAAGGCTGTCATGGCGACATCGCCGGCCTGCTGTGAAAGCTTGCCTGCCGGCGTGCGGATATGACCGCTACGCTGGTCTTTAACGACTTCTCTCACCAGCTCCGGTGTAATAAGCGAACTTTTATCGGAATACCCGTAAACCAGGCAGAGATCACAGATCCCGTTAATCAGACGCGGGATACCGCCACTACAGCGGTAAACCGTCCTGCAGCTGTCCTCACTGAAAAGATCCGCTGAACCACCCGCACGAGTTACCCGATACTGGATATAGTCACAGGTTTCCTTCTCGTCCAACCCTGTCAGGTGATGATCTACGGCGATGCGCTGGGCGAACTGTTCCAGCTCCGGCAGCTGCAGTTTATCGCGTAACTGATTCTGCCCCACCAGTATGATTTGCAGCACAAGATCCTTGTCGGAGTTGACATTCGACAACATGCGCAATTCTTCCATTGCCGAAACGGAAAGATTCTGCGCCTCATCGATAATCAGCAGCGTGCGTTTATTGTCGGCATATTGCTGGATGACAAAATCCAGAAAGCGTTTATGCAGTTCAAATTGATCGCCGGAATCGCAGCTCAAATCAAAAGCAGCCATGATCCACTGCAGCAGTTCACCGAATGATGGATGCGTATTGGAAATCAGCCCAACACAGATATCGTCGTCCAGACGGTTGAGCAGTTCGCGAATCAATGTCGTTTTGCCGGCGCCGATGTCTCCACTGACAACGCAGAACCCGGCTTGATTGAAGATCGTCAACTCGAGCAGATCGAGTGCCGTCTGATGTTTATCCCCCAGAAATAAAAAATCCGGATCAGGCAGCAGAGAAAACGGGCGTTCTTTAAATCCGTAAAATTGTTCGTACATACGGTAAAGCCCCAACGCTTATAATTATCAATGTGTTACCGTTGGACAATATTACCAGATCCTGCAGTGTCGCACAGTAATATCAGTGGATCAGAATTCTTCAACATGCCTACTGGTTCACAGAACGCTCCGCCTCGCCCGGCTGCTCGACGGTTCCTGACTCAAACAAGCCATTCAGCCCTTTTTCCAATGTTTTCAACATCTCGGGTATTTCGATTTCCATTACCTGATCGCTGATCCATTTGCGGTCTCTGGGTCCCATGCTGTTCGTCACACACTCTCCCAGGTAGCGTTTGAACGCGTATCCAGGCTCACCATCCTCGAAGCGGAAATCCGCATAATCAGCCATTCGGGCGTTGAGTGTATCGATAAAAACTTGTCTGAAGTCCTGGCCACGCCCCTCTGCATCGACCCGGTTATCGTGATAGGTATCCGCCGTTTTAACCGCCAGCGCGATAATGAAGCGCTGGCGCTGTTCTTCGTTCATGGTTTCGTGCATCAGGCGGTCTGAGACATGGATCAAAAAGGCGCAGAATTCCTGCAGCACATCCAGTCGTTGTGACTGGCTGTCGGTCTGGAAGCCCTCGTTCTCCAGATTAAGCAAGGCAGCCCCGGCTATCCGCCACTCGATAAATGCCAGTGCGCCGGCTACGTCTTCCAGCGAGCGTTTTTTCCGCTTGTCATTCCAACGACTTCTGATTCGCACAAAAGTATTTCCACAACACAGTGGCGCAGCAGAATACAGCATGCTAGCATCAAATTCCATAGTGATTTAGTCGGGTATTCGGCTTGCCTACACACACTCAAAAGTCACGGTTGCCCACAGAGTTTCTGCAGCACCGGGAAACTGTTCAGCACAACTGCCATATTTCTGATGCGCGGTTTGCCGGTGACTTCACGATGTGTGTCTATCTATTGAAAATGCGCGAGTATTTTCGCTGGGAGAAAGGCTATGTCTATGGCAAGACGCTGCCCCAAATAGAGCTCGGCGACTGGCTGACGGCACGCGAGGAACTGTGGGAAAGACTGGAAGATAAATCATTCTCACCGATTGAGATCGACGGGCGGCGGCATGATCCGTTTGATGCCAAAGCCGTCAATGAGACACTGAAACCACACCGACTGTTATACAGTGCCGGTTACGGTAACAAAGCCAAACCACACTTTTTCCTGGCACGCCTGGAAAAAATAATCGAACACCAGGATTACCGTATTTACATCTCTGCCGAAGAATACGCGCGTGACCTGTCGGCACCGCCGGCAATGTCCCTGGACAAAGAGATTTTTATTCGCCGCGAGTCGCTGCGCCGCATGTTGTGGGAAAAACTGGAGGAGTGGCGCTGGAACAAGCCGGACAATGCCATGGGTCGCGCCATCCGCTTTTATGAATTCGAGAATGACCTGGACGCCGCACTGGAGCAGATGACGGAGACCGAAATTGAATCGCTGGTTCTGCATGAGATTGGCGAAGTCAAGGCGGGTGAAGCCCTGGGGGACAGCTGGCGCGAAATGATCGAGGCATTTCCACGCTCACGCCTGGAATTGATGGCGCGTGCGGTTCGTGACCACTTCGCCGATGCCCTCTCCACGCTCCCCACCTTGATTGAGCAGGCTCATCCACCCTCATTGCACTTCTATTTCGCCAATCTGTCCGGGATGCGTAAACAAATTTATCCTGCCCTGCTTGATGCCTACCATCACTGGGTAGAATATAATGATGTCGGTCTGCTCGAGAACCTGATTGAGACTGGCCGGCAGCACTGGCTGCAGGTCGCACAGGAACTCATTCAGCTTCACGAAAGCCGCGTCAGAACCGCCTGGCAGGAAATGGAGTCATTGATCGAGCAAAAGCAGTTGTGAGATTTCTTAGCGGGCCGCTGTTAAACTGGCAGGCAGCGCAGGAACGGCCCCTTGGTCACGATATCATGCCGAAGGACAGGGCTGCTTCTGCCGGTATTTGGTAATGCGCGCGCAAGTCAGCCGACACAAGCTTTAGAGATACGCTGTGAATACATCCCTGTACGCTCGACGGCCGCGTCCATGCGGCCGACGGTCCCGAAAGCTTGTGTCGGCTGACTTGCACACGTCGTAGTCATCTCGCTGTAATCGATATGCCCGGATTCAGATAAATGTCTCAAAGTAAATCTGTTACCCCGCTTCGCACCATCGGTGAAGTCAAACCGAATACGTTCATTTTCGAAAAGGATGGTGCACTCAGCCCGGAATTGTGCCGACTTGCCATCGAACGGTTCGAACAGAACAGGGACGAACACTACGAAGGCCGCATCGGTCAGGATGTCGGCAAAGACCGCAGCATAAAAAAAACCACCGATCTGGTGGTGAGCGGCAAGCCTCACTGGAAAGATATCGACCGGGCCCTGTTCCGCTCGATCGGGCAGGCTATTCTCGAGTTCCGTGAAACCTACCCCTATTTCAAGGGTCCCTTCAAGGATATGGGCTATGGCATTCAGCGCTATAACCCGGGTGAGCATTATCACTGGCATATCGACGGCGGCAGTCACGAATTCAGCCAGCGCCAGCTGGTGGCACTGTGGTATCTCAATGATGTGCCCGGTCCCGGTGGCGAGACGGAATTTCTGTTTCAGGACTTACAGATCAAACCCGAACAGGGCAAGCTGGTGCTGTTCCCGCCTTTCTGGACCCACGAACACCGTGCCGTGACCTTGCAGAAGGGTGTGAAGTACATCGCCACCACCTGGGTTGTTTTTGCCTGACCGTGAATACTGTAAAGGTACTCACGCCGGCAAGCAGCGCTGAGTGGGCGGCCTATTACGAGCTGCGCTGGCGCATCCTGCGCGCACCCTGGCAACAAACCGGGTGTGAACGCGATGAAACGGATGACAGCAGCATTCACCGGATGCTGTGCCGACGCGACGGTAAGGTCCTCGCCGTGGGGCGCCTGCACCGGCTGGACGAACACAGCGGACAGATTCGTTATATGGCCGTGGAGAGCAGTTGTGAAAGGCGGGGTTATGGCACGCTTGTTGTTACCGCGCTGGAACAGGCGGCGATAGAAATCGGCATAGAGAAAATCATATTACACGCCCGCGAGCGCGCTGTTCCTTTCTATCAGCATCACGGCTATAAAGCCATCGAGCCCTCATTTTTACTGTTTGATGAGATCCAGCATTACCTGATGACAAAAAACCTCAGCGTGGTCAGGCAAGGATTTCCGTGAGTGTAATATCGCCGCTCGTATCTACCACGACTTCCTCAACATGGGGTACATGACTGAGAATATAACCCGCCATCAGTAAGACCATTTTCTGGTTTTCGGTGTGGAAGGCGCCGAGAATTTTGTCGGCAACAATCTGGCAGCGCTGGTAAAGGTCGGGCTTTTCCACCCAGAAACGGCTCATTTGCCAGCCCTTGTCCATATCCTGATCCATCTTGTTGTAGAATTCCTTCCCCTCTTCCAGCTGCTGTTGGGGAACATCGATGTCGTAAGTTTGATCGTCAATGGTCAGTTTCAATATCATTACACTGTCTCCAACTCAATCAGCTCAGGAAGCACCATGTTAATTGTCATCCCCGGGGTTCTGGACGCCAAACAACTGCAGCAGGTTCGTTCACTGCTCGAAACCGGCCACTTTGTCGATGGCCGTTTATCCGCAGGTAAAACGGCAAAGCGCGTCAAGAATAACGAAGAACTGCACACCAGTGCCAGCCAGATGGAACGACTGAACAAACTGGTCATGGGTACTCTGCTGCAAAACCCGACCTATCAGGCGGCCGCGATGCCCTGCCGGGTTGCCACACCCTACTATGCCCGTTACACGCAAGGCATGAGCTATGGTGACCATGTCGATGACCCCGTGATGGGCCCACCCGGTGGCCAATACCGTTCTGATGTATCTACCACCGTGTTCCTGAACCAGCCGGATCAGTACCAGGGTGGTGAACTTGTCATCCGCACTTCATTCGGCGATCAAAGCCTCAAACTGTCTGCCGGTGATGCTGTGGCTTATCCATCATCCAGCCTGCATCACATCAATGAAGTGACATCCGGCGAACGCCTGGTTGCCGTAACCTGGACGCAGAGCATGCTCCGCGACCCACAGCAGCGTGAGCTTCTGTTTCAGCTATACCAGGCTCGGGAAAGCCTGTTACAAAGCCAGCCCGATGCGGATGCAACCACACAGATAGACCATGTTTATGTCAACCTGGTGCGCATGTGGTCAGAAATTTAAATAAAAAACGGGCCGAGTGTTTACACATCGGCCCGTTTGGCATTACACAGATTAAAGCTTAGCGGTGCGAACCTTTCTCTGCGTGGGCCGTGTCGATAAGTTTGTTGGCCAGCTCCGAGTACTCCTGACGGTAGTTGTGCAACTCGTGGCCTTCGCCGGCGGTAAAATACTCTTCCTGAGTAACGCCGTTTTTATGTTCATACTCGATGAACTTTTTCTGCATTTCCAGCATTTTCTTGATCATCTCTTGCTTGTCGCTCATGGTTTTGCCTCCAAAGCGTTCAAATCAAACGGTCACACGCCGCACACGAATGCGGCGAACTATATTACGGGTTGCTAATCCAGGCCATATCCCCAATGGGAGCCCTGTCCACGAGCAGGGCAATAAACCTCAGTACCCGCCTTTGCGCGTACTCTGTGGTAATCCAGCGATCTTACGGCCCTGCTTGCTGGGCATACCCGGGAACAATGTATACATGTCCTTGCTGGTCGTCTTGGAGCCCCATTTTTTA
>JAUXDG010000017.1 GCA_030618475.1 Gammaproteobacteria bacterium
GTACGTTTTGACATGACTCACCTCTTAATCTGGAATCTTATTAAGCGGCTGTTTCGATCATGCCCTTGAATTGTGATTCAATTCACAAAATGGGTCTTCACTGGTGGTGGTTAGAGCTCAGGAAGATATTCCTGAGAAAACAGCTCTTGCAGGGTCTCGCGTCGGCGAATCAGGTGTGCCTGTTCGCCATCCACCAGGATTTCGGCAGCGCGTGGCCGGCTGTTGTAGTTGGAACTCATGCTGAAGCCATAGGCGCCGGCTGATCGTACCGCCAGCAAATCACCCTGCTGGATAGCAAGTTCACGCTGCTTGCCCAGAAAATCACCCGTCTCGCAGACCGGGCCGACCACGTCATAGCTTGTGCTGGCCTGTTGGCGCGGAACAACGGGAATAATGTCCTGCCAGGCGCCGTACAGCGCAGGACGGATCAGGTCATTCATGGCAGCGTCAACGATGGCGAAATTCTTGTCTTCACTTTCTTTGAGGTACTGAATTTCGCTAAGCAGGATGCCGGCATTGGCTGCAATGGCGCGTCCGGGTTCAATGAGTATTTCCTTGCTGGTATTTGCCAGGCGCGCCATCAGCGGCCGTACGTACTGTTGAGGTGACGGTGGATGCTCGTTCTGGTAGCGCACACCGAGCCCACCGCCCAGATCGAGGTGATGAATCTCAATCCCTCGATCTTCAATGTGTTGCACAAGTTCCAGCACCCGGTCCAGGGCGTCGACAAAGGGGGAGATCTCCGTGAGTTGGGAACCGATGTGGCAATCTACGCCTTCGATCCTGAGGTGCCCGGCATCGGCGGCCTGTTGATAGGCGTCCAGGGCATATTCAACGGGGATGCCGAATTTGTTTTCCTTGAGACCGGTGGAAATATAGGCGTGGGTGTTCGCATCCACGTCGGGGTTTACGCGTAATGATACCGGCGCCACCACCCCGTGGGTCGCGGCGACCTCGTCGAGGCGATTCAACTCGGCGGATGATTCGACATTGAAACAACGGATGCCCGCTTCAAGTGCCTGTTCCATTTCCACGAGCGTTTTTCCGACACCGGAAAAAACCACCTTGCAAGGGTCGCCGCCGGCGTGTCGGACACGCGCCAGTTCACCAGCGGAGACGATGTCAAAGCCTGAGCCCAGCCTGGCCAGCAGCGCCAGCACTGCGACATTGGAATTGGCCTTGACTGCGTAGCAGACCAGGTGCCTGTGTTCGCCCAGTGCCTGGTCGAAGGCAGTCCAGTGTCGTTCCAAGGTGGCGCGGGAGTAGACATAGAGCGGTGTGCCATAGGTGGCTGCAAGTTCCTGTAAATCGACTTGTTCTGCAAACAGGCGGCCATTCTGATAGTCAAAGAAATCCATTACTTTTCGTCCTGATCGTTTGGCTGTTCCTTGTCTGGCAGATAGAGATTGCCGTCCTGCCCACAGCCGGACAGCATGGCGGTGACACTTGCCAGGGCGATTATCAGCCAGAGGAGGTATTGTGCCCAACAGGGTTTCATAATGGTTTCCTGATCGTATGATGTGCGCGAGTATACGAAGCTGGCGCGAAAAGCCCAAATTATGCAGCTATCGACCCAGGCTGGATTTCACACAACCTGTACCACAGAGGACACAAAGGGCACAAATGAATGAAGAAACGGGATTGGATATGTTGGAAATTGAGCCTGAAGGACCGGCGAGCTGTGCGGTGATCTGGCTGCACGGTCTGGGTGCCGACGGGCACGACTTTGAACCGCTGGTTCAGCAGTGGGGGTTGGCGGATGAACTGGGCGCACGTTTTATACTGCCGCATGCCCCGCGACGTCCGGTCACCCTTAATGGCGGCATGGTCATGCGGGCCTGGTACGATCTGTACGATCTTGGTTTCGAGGCTGGTGAGGACGGGGAAGGCATCGGACAGGCGCATCAGCAGGTTCTGGGCTTGATCCGGCGTGAACAGCAGCGGGGCATTGGTAGCGACAGAATCCTGTTGGCAGGATTTTCACAGGGCGGGGCCGTTGCCTTGCATACGGCGTTACGTTACCGGGCACCGCTGGCCGGCGTATTGGCCTTATCAAGCTATTTGCCACTGGCGAATTTACTGGCGGAAGAAAAATGTGCCGATCCCGCCAGCCTGGTCATTCGAATGGATCACGGTGACCAGGATCCGGTCGTCTCATTTACCGCCGCGGAACGCTGCCGAGACTTGATCGAGTCGCAGGGTTATGAGGTCGAGTTTCACCGCTATCCGATGGCGCACAGTCTGTGTCTGCCGCAAATGGAAAGTCTGCGCAACTGGATAGTGCAGCGGCTTGGCTGATGCCGTAAAACCCATTTGAAGGGTTTTGGGTCGAGGATTTCGCCGCCAGGCAGGCGCAGTATAAACCTGCTGGTCGGTACATTTTGATGCAGGTCAAAGTCAAAATGCCGTGAATATGAGATAATAATCGTATGCTAATACATATCCCGGTAATTCTTGGCGCCGTTGTTGCGACTCTGGTGGCACAGACCGCATTGGCAGAGGCGGCAAACGGAGCTTTGTTATACCAGCGGAATTGTGCCGTTTGCCATGGCATAAAAGGTGATGGCGGCGTTGGAATCCCGCTGAATCTTAAGGATTTTCTTGCTGTTGCCAGCGACAATTATTTGCGTGCAACCCTGCGTGAAGGGCGCCCCGGTCGGGTGATGCCGGCCTTCCCTGGCCTCAGCAGCGGCCAGGTCAGTGCCATCATCGGGCACCTACGTAGCTGGTCTGATACGGAGGGCCCGACATACCCTGCGGAAACGTTGAACGGGCAGCCGGAGCGAGGCAAGACACTGTTTGCCAGTCACTGCGCCGCCTGTCACGGCGATAAGGGGCAGGGTGGCGTTGGCACGGGGGTGACTTTTTCACGTCCCAGAGACGCTCCGGTGGAAGCGCCGGCGTTGGATAATCCGGGTTTTCAGGCATCGGTCAGTGATGCCATGCTGAAAGCGACCCTGTTGCGCGGGCGCGAAGGAACGCCCATGCCATCCATCGGCACGCTGGGGCTGGATGAAAGGGATGCCGATGATCTGGTCACCTATCTGCGTCAGTTGAATACAGCCACTAAGCCAGAGGAGACAGCAGCCGGGCTTGAGCCTGTCATCCAGTTCGAATCTTCGTATGATCTCGAGCAGACACTGGAAAATCTCAAACAGGCTGTCGTGGGGCGTAATTTCCGCGTCATTCGTGAGCAATATTTTGAACAGGGACTGGCCGCCGCTGGCGAGGAGAATCCACGCAGAATAATGCTGTATTTCTGTAATTTTGCCTTTCTAGACGAAGCGCTGGCGATTGACCCGAGGGTCGGCTTGTTTCTTCCTTGCCGTATCACCCTGGTGGAGACGGAACAGGGCGTACAGGTGATGAGCATCAATCCGAAAAACCTCAGCCAGCTATTCAATAATCAGGCGTTGGATAAGGCCTGTCAGCAGATGCACGACCTCTATGAAGAGATCATGGAGGAGGCGACGCTGTGAAAAAGTATGTTGTCATGCTTGTGTTGCTGTTGTCGCCTGTTCTGGCGGCAGAGGAACTGTTTATGGTGCGCTCACAGTTATCGTTTCCGGAAGCCATGACCGTTTTGCAGCAGGCCATCCGGGAAAACGGCTATCAGGTTTCCCGCGTGCAACGCATTGATATCGGTTTAACCAGGTCTGGATACAAGACGGATAAATACAGGGTGGTGTTTTTTGGTAAGCTGCAGGAAATTCGCAAAATCAGTGACCAGTATCCGGAACTGGTCGCATATTTGCCGCTGAAAATAGCGATCTTCGCCGAAAACGATGAAACAATATTGCTGTCCTCCAGCTTTAAACATCTGCGTCCCTTCTATTCGAGCGTAGATTTGCTGGCGAGCTTCTCTCACTGGGAAACGGATATACAGACAATCCTGGAGCGGGTGCGTATCGAAGAGTAGCAGCTGAGCGCCTTTTGAGACCTTCATGGTGAGAAGATCGGGCTCGAGTCGGCAGGTCTGGCGCTGCTACGTCGGCCTGTTCTGAAGGGCCTCGTTAAGCAGGCTTTCAATACGTTTTTTATAGTTCAGGAAATGAATCGACTGCACGCCATTGACATTATCAGTTCCAAGCATGGCTGGATTAACGTCGATGTCAGTGATGTAAATCGGATAACCGCCGCCACCGCCTCTTTTGCGGGAGATATGTTCGGCGACCCGCTGAAAAATCTGCTCACCAAATTCCAGTGCCGAGAACTCCCGATTGCCGCAAAAGATACTGAATGAGCCGTGGCGTTCGTCTTCCAGGCTGCCGATAACCTGAACATCCAGATAACGGCGTTTGCCCACCTCAGGGTTTACCTTTACGGACTCCAGTACATACTCTTCCAGGCTGTTACGCGCGATCTGAAAATACTGAATGTCAATTTTGTCAGATAGACTGTTCGGCATGTTCGTATTGTTGAGCCGGTAACGCACCATATCCAGAAAATGCTGAAACTGACCGAGCAGTGTTTGCTGGTCGTGAAAAGCAGGGCACTGATGAAATAATGAACCGCGTTCATCGAGAATGTAGACCTGAGCGCGGCCACCGACTAGCTGGTAGAAAAGCTGTACCACGCCTTCCAGATTTCTATCCAGTACCAGTGCCAGCGGTGAGTTGTCCATTGCTTGCCTGTCGATGCGGATGGGACTGAAAGCGGTCTGTGGCTGTCCAAGGTGATCCAATAGTGCAGTCTGTGACTCCAGTTCCCGATAACGCGGAATGTTGTGTTCACATTTCAGCACATAGTAGTTCTGTCCAATCCGCAGTGCATAACGGGCGTGTCTGCGCCAGTAATTATAATAGAAATACTCTGTGACATCGTTAAACAGTTGTTCCAGGCGGTGGGCGATGGTAGCGCCGCGTGAGGAGGAAAAGCTGAAGCAGGGTAGCGGCGGTGGCACCGTGCCCGAATCGACTGGTGACCATGCGAAGTAATCGCACAGGCAGTCGAGTAATGCCGTACAGCCGGCATAGCGGTAGGTCAACACCTCGCCCCACGATGTCACGGCAATGGTTTCGAAATCGACGGCTAGATTTTCCCATTGTCCACCGTAACTCAGCGGATCGATGCGTTCGCTGACCAGTTGCATGCCGTTGCGGGTGAGCTTCGACATAGGGTCCCGCGCCAGGTTAATAAACAGGCCGGCCTGACGAACTATGGCCTGTTCAGCCAGCGACTGCATGTCAGTTCGAGGAATTTTCCCTTTGGGAAACATCTGTTGCAGGCAATCGAGCACACAACGTAACTCCCACTGACTGAGACTGCTGTCGGGGGGCTGTATGCTGATGGCCGTCGGGTTGCGGCTGAAAAGGCCATTGAAATGGCACCAGGCCAGTAATTCCAGCAGGCTGGCCGTGCGTTTCAGTGGTGTGTGTTTATCGGCATCCCGTCGTAACACATTACCTCGGTATATTGCCCAGCCGCGCTGCCTGCGTTCGTCGATATGGTGCAGGGACAGCCTCTCTTCAGACAGGTCCCTGGATACACCAGGGTTGATCTTTTCGACTTTGCCGGCCTTACGTTCGAAAGCGACGTAAAGCTTACGGCCCAGTAGATTAAGATCATCGGAATTAATGGCGTGTTCGTTATTGTGTTCACGCCCAAACCGCGACAAAGCGCGATAGCTGAGCGTCAGTTCGTCCGCCAGTATTTGGCGTTCTTCCAGTACACGCTTGATCTTCCATTGACGGCGCTGGTCCAGCGACGCTATTTTTCTCCTGCTCCAGCCCCAGGTGTCAACAAGTTCACGAATGGCTTGCCGGCGCCAGCTTGGCTTGCCAGTGCGGTCGGGTTTGCTCATGGCTTCGTTGACCTTGAAGTAGAAGCATCGTCGGGCCAGATCAAGGCGCTCAAGTTCTCTACGCGAAAACAGATACTCCTCAACTGTGTTGCACATCATCACGTAGGGGTCAAGCCGATCCAGCTGCACGTCGCCACTGTGAACCATATTTTTGAAGCGCATGGCCAGTATTTCAATATTCGGGTACTGATTGGCATAGGCTTCCATCAACAGGATCTTGATGATGGACTTATAGGGTGAGTCAACTGCCTTGTAGAGTTGCCAGAGCGTGGCACCGAAGAATTCCTCGGTCGGCAGGTGGGACAGGCCACCGAAATCGACAATTTCGTTGGCCTTGATGAAACGGCTCACAATGAGCTTGTCAACGTACTCATCGTAGTATTTTTCATACGACGGTGGCACCAACCACCACACCGGGAAGCGCCCGGCGACCAGCAGGCCGGTCCGGTAAAATTCGTCCAGCAGCAGATGATGCTGGGCACTGCCGGCGTTTTCATTGGAAAGTTGCTGGTGTTCCTTGTCACGAAACGATACAGCGTCCATCAGGAAAAAATGAACTTCCAGGCCTAGTGATTCCGCCCAGCATTTAATGCCGTCGGCTTTTTCCCGCAGCGCTGCAACACCCTGTTCCGACAGCCCGTGGCGATGGCAGATCCAGATATCAAAGTCACTGGATTTGGAATATGCAATGGTACCGGTACTGCCCATCAGGTACAGCGCGTGAATCGAGTGGCGGCGCTGGGCGCGGCGCTGGTAACTGAAACTCTTTGCCAGTTTGCGCGCCGATTGAATACAACGTTTAGCGGGCGAGTAGTCGCAAACTCCGCAAGGTGTCATATTGGACAGATAGCCCGGTAGCATCGGATGATTGATATGAAATAACAGCGGTAGAAGCCGGATGAATACACGCTGACGCGTGTCCAGGCATTCCTGAACACGGCGCAAGCGATCTTTGTTGAGCGCCATGAAGCGCCGCTTGATGGTGCGTAACACCAGTGCGTCGATTTCGATGTGGGCTTTTTTCTTGCCCCCGAAATTCGCACTGACGATATGCTGGTCCGCGCTGTCTGTCCCTGACAGCTGCTGCAACGCCGATGTGTGTGTTCGGGGATCAGTCACACAGATTGCCGTTATTACAGCGCGAGCGACTGCTTGCCGTGTTCAGGACGAGCCGGTGACAGAGCTATGGCGCTATGTTTCAGCAAGCGGGTGGCATTGTCATTCCTGCGCCAGACTGTTACTGCACAGTTGGTGGCCGGATGCCGGTCATCGAGTTCTCTCCGGGCCAGCGCCAGCAGCGGAAATGGACAGTGATTAACAATGGCCAGCGCTTGATTCGCCGAGAGGGGTGCCGTCATCGGGCCGATACTCCAGAACAGGTGATCTTGTAACTTGTGGATACCTGCCTATGTAACGGAATCTGTGACCGAATCTTTATATGGAGTGTGGCCCCGTTCACAGCCTGTGGCGCTGTGCCGGATCGCCGGTTTATTCGTACTCTGCGGCACGAAGCGCTTTTCCGCGTACTTTGTCAGCGGGATAGCGTTTCTCATTGATTTCAATCTTGTCTGTCGCCGCCATGATCAGATCAACATCGAGTTGATCCGCGATCCGAATCAGGTAGATCAGGATATCAGCCAGTTCCAGACTTACAGCAGAGCGTTTTTCAACTCCCGGCTCCCAGCTCTGTTTTTCCGTAAGCCATTGGAAATGCTCTACAAGCTCCGCTGTCTCCACGATAAGAGCCATAGCCAGGTTTTTGGGAGAGTGGAACTGTTGCCAGTCGCGTTTTTCCGCAAACTCGGCCAGTCGCAGGCGCAATTGTTCCAGACTGTCAATTTGATGTTTTTCGGCCACGGGCCTCATTAAACCATACTGTATGCCGATACTGCTAAAGCAGGAATTCCGGATTCAATGAAAAATCAATGGCTGGCCTGATAAAACACAAACTGACAGTTCAATCCTTGCTGGCCCTGACTGAAGCGCAGCAGTGAATATCGAACAAAAAAACACACTGTTGATTATCTCACTGGTACTGCTCGTGCTTGTTGGCATTGCGGGCTCCGGATTTATGCTGATTGGGGATCATGTCACAGCCAGTATCGGTGAAGATCTCGATCGTACACAGAAGGTTTTTGTACAGGTACAAAAAAACCGTTTCGACAATCTGCTTACTGTTGCCCGGAGTGTGAGTGATGAGCCCGGCTTTATCGCTGCAACCCGCAATGGTGATATCGCAACAGTAGGCAGCATACTGAATGATCTGTACCCGCGATCAGGTGCGGATTTCATGGCCGTATACCTCGACAGCGGGCCAGGTGGTGTCGCAGCGACGGGTAACAAAGCTCATTACACATCACCTCAGATCCTGAGTTCTGAAATATTAACTGAACTGGCAGGGAACCTTACCCGAGGTGATCTGCGTGCGTTTGGTAATGCACTGTTATACGACAGCTGGTTGCAACTGGTGGCTGTGCCGGTTGAAACCCCGGTGGGGGGCCGTGTTGGCACCCTGCTGGTGGGGAAACGTTTTGGCCAGCTGGAGCTGGAGCATATCCGCCAGCTTGTTTATGCTGATCTGGCGATCTTTCAGGGTAAGCGGTTGCTGGCGAGCAGTATCAAGGATTTTCAGCCATCGGTGCAGCTGATAAACAATCCTCCCGCAACAGAGGGCCAGGGCACGCTCGAGATAGGAAAGGATCGTTACCGTATACGGACTATGCCGCCTCTGCATCAGCTTGGGAGCAAGAAAAAGCCGGTAGAAATACTCTTTGCAGCAAATATTTCGAGCTACTGGTTGCCCTATCGATTACTGGGTGAAAATGCCCTGTATTTCTCGGCAATGATTCTTCTGCTGGCGCTTGTACTTGGCATCGGTATCAGCCGGAGATCCCTGACTCGACCCATTCAGCTGCTTGAGCGTGCAACCCGGGCTGTCGCCAGCGGGGACATGAAACTTCAGGTCTCGGTGAAGCGTAACGATGATCTGGGACAGCTGGGTGAGTCCTTTAACGCCATGTTGGGGGCGCTTAATTCATCCTGGGGTGAGCTCGAGAGAAATCGACAACGTTTCCGGGATTTTGCTTCGAGTTCATCCGACTGGTTATGGGAAACGGACCGCCGCGGGCATTTCACTTTTGTGTCCAGCAGTGTTTCCGAAACGCTCGGTATGGCGGCGACAAGCTGGCTTGGCCGAACGCTGAGCGAAGTGTTTCCCGGCAGCAGCCTGGGAGAACTGATGCGCCTGCTTCGTCCGGCCGATACAAAACAGTGTGGTTTCAAGGATATTGAAATCTGGGTGCATGCACTGTGCGGTGCCGCACATTGTTTGCGTCTGAACGGGGTGCCGGTATTCAGCGGCAACACGTTCAAAGGTTATCGTGGTACAGCACGTGATATCACCAAGCTCAAGCAGGACGAAAAACGCCTGGTGATTCTTGCAAACCAGGACCATCTTACCGGGCTTTCAAATCGCCGCCGCTTCCTGGAAGAATTAAACCACGAAATTCGCAGGGTGGAGCGCCTCGGCCAGCTCGGAGTTTTGCTATTGATCGATCTGGACCATCTGAAGCTGGTCAACGATACGGCAGGTCACGCTGCGGGCGACCAGATCATTGTGGAGGTGGCTGGACTGCTCAAGTGCGCATCGCGTGAAGAGGATTTTCTCGCCAGAATAAGCGGCGACGAATTTGCCGTTGCCTACTCGGTGATGAGCGAGGAGCAGGGCCTGCAAAAGGCGCGTCAATTGCTGAAGCGCATTAATTCACTCAAACCCAGCTATGGTGGCCGTACGCTGAATATTTCCGCAAGTGCAGGTGTTGTCACTTTCCCCCATCAGGGCAAGGTTCCCGTTGAGTTGATGGCAAAGGCGGATGCTGCCATGAGTGTGGCCAAGAGCAGCGGTCGCAACCGCGTATACAGATACGACGAGACCGACATGATGCGAGAACGCATGGATAACCAGCTGGTATGGAGAGACCGCTTGTTGGAAGCGCTTGAGCAAGATGCCCTGCATCTGGTGTTCCAGCCTATCGTTGCTGTGTCCAGTGCCAAGGCGCATCATTATGAAGTGCTGGTGCGTATGGTAGAACATAATGGCACGTTGATTGAGCCAGGGACATTCATCCCGGCTGCGGAACAGTTTGGATTGATTCAACGGGTCGATCGTCAGATTATCACTAAAGCGATACGTTGCCTGGCGGACTTGCCGGGCGAAATGCGGGATGTCGGTTTTTCTATCAACCTTTCCGGCCTGTCTGTGGGCAGACAGGATACGTTTGAGCTTATTGAACAGGAAATACGCGAGTGTGGTGTTGATCCAGCAAGGATTACCTTTGAAATCACAGAGACCGCGGCTTGTGAGCAACTCAACAGTGCCGTGGAGTTTATTCAGAAAATACGTCAGCTTGGTTGCCTGGTTGCACTGGATGATTTCGGCGTTGGTTTTTCATCCTTCTCCTATCTCAAACACCTGCGTGCCGACATTCTGAAAATCGACGGCAGTTTTATCCGCGATATTCACAACAACAAGGCGGACCAGTTATTCGTTAAAGCACTGGTGGATGTCGCGCGTGGCATGGGTATGCAAACCGTCGCCGAATTCGTGGAAAACGAACAAGTGTTCGAGCGGGTTCGCGGTCTGGGCGTGGACTATGTGCAGGGCCATTATCTGGGTAAACCACAGAGCATCCTGAAAACCGTCAATGCCGAAGCGGATGACGGCTTAAGTGCGGCGGTGGCTTGAGAAGCCGCTAGTGTTATTCAATCAGAGCAAGCCAGCCGTTGTCTGGCGCGAATGATTGCTGCCCGCACCTGATCCGGAGCGGTACCACCGTAATGGTTGCGCGCGGATACCGAGCCTTCCAGCGTCAGTACATCGAAGACATCGCTTTCGATGAGCGCTGACAGCGACTGCAGCTCCGACAGACTCATCTCGGACAAATCACGCTTGCTTTCAATGCCGAGGCGTACGGCATTACCGACAATTTCGTGTGCGTCGCGGAAGGCAAGCCCCTTGCGCACCAGGTAGTCTGCCAGATCGGTGGCAGTGGCATAACCGCTGGCCGCCGCGCGGCGCATATTATCGGCCTTGACCTCGATAGCCGGCACCATATCGGCAAATGCACGCAGACAACCCAGTATGGTATCAACGGTATCAAACAGCGGTTCCTTGTCTTCCTGGTTGTCTTTGTTATAGGCCAGCGGTTGAGCTTTCATCAGCATCAACAGGCCAACCAGATGACCAATAACGCGGCCGGATTTTCCTCGCACCAGTTCCGGCACGTCGGGGTTTTTCTTCTGCGGCATGATACTGGAACCGGTGCAGAATCGGTCCGGCAGATCGATAAAGTCAAACTGTGTCGATGCCCACAAAATCAGCTCCTCGGAAAAGCGCGACAGGTGGATGAGTATCAGCGCGGCACAGCTGCAAAATTCAATGACAAAGTCCCGGTCGCTGACGGCATCCAGAGAATTTTCTGCAGGGCTGTCAAAACCCAGCAATTCTGCGGTGTAATGCCGGTCGATGGGGAAGCTGGTGCCAGCGAGCGCGGCAGCGCCCAAAGGCATGACATTGACGCGCTTGAGGCATTCCATCAAGCGTTGGCGGTCACGCTGCAGATTCTCGAACCAGGCCAGCATGTGGTGTCCAAAGGTCACCGGCATGGCAACCTGTAGATGGGTGAAGCCGGGCAGCAGGGTATCGGATTCGCGCTCGGCCACATCCAGCAGCCCGCTCTGCAGGCGCCGCAGTTCCGCGCAGGCGGCATTGATCTGATCGCGCAGATAGAGGCGCAGATCCGTTGCCACCTGGTCATTACGCGAGCGGCCGGTATGCAATTTTTTACCTGCTTCACCGATCAGCGTTGTGAGTCGTGCCTCGATGTTCATGTGCACGTCTTCCAGACTGACCGACCACTGGAAATTTCCCTGCTCGATGTCCCGTTCGATCTGCTTCAGGCCGGTGAGGATGCTGTCAAGCTCGGTTTTGCTCAATACGCCCACCTTCTCCAGCATGCGTGCATGGGCACGCGAACCCTGGATATCGTAATGGTACAGGCGCTGGTCGAAATTAACCGATGCGGTAAAGGTTTCTACGAAAGCGTCCGTCGATTCGGTAAAGCGTCCGCCCCAGGGTTTTTGGCTGGATGAGTTATCTGTCATAACGGTTGTCGATCAGGTTTAACAGCCCCAAAGTATACCTGAAGTTCCTGTAAACCTTGGCCGTTATTCTGGTAATAAGCCACATCAGGCGGGGAATGAGGGAAACGACAGCTGACATGAACCAGGCAAGTCCAACACGTAACGCCCGCAATCAGCAGGAAACCCTGTTCCTGCCCGGTTTCTGTGATATCCGCATGGTGTTTGCAGTCGTGGTGATCGCAGAGCTGCTGGCTTTTGTCCTGGTATTGGCTAACGGCCGCAATGATCCCTGGAGCCAACTGGGCCTGGTTTCGTTGTTCCTGCAATGGATTGCCCTGAGCAGTGCTGCGGTATTGTGTCTGGCACGCCCGATGCTTGCCCGCATCGGCAATACCGCTGCTGCGCTGACCAGTTATCTTTTGCTGCTGTTGATCACAGCCATGGTCAGCGAACTGGCATTCCAGTTTGGGGGGCTGGATGAACTGTTGCCTGGTGCAGACCATGCCGGATTTCTATTTCGTAATCTGGGGATCAGTGCCATCCTCAGTGCGCTGGTGCTGCGTTATCTGTACGTGCAGCACCAGTGGCGTCAGCAGGTTCAGGCCGAAGCGCAGGCCAGGGTGCAGGCGCTGCAGGCACGCATCCGCCCCCATTTTCTGTTTAACAGCATGAACAGTATTGCCGCATTGACACGCAGTGATCCGCTAAGGGCCGAGCAGGCAGTGCAGGATTTGTCAGACCTGTTCCGTGTCTCCCTGCACGAAGCTTCCGAACGGGTGACGCTGGAACAGGAGCTCGAGCTTGCCAGCGGCTATCTGCGCATGGAGTCCTTGCGCCTGGGTGATCGTTTGCGGGTCGAGTGGGATATTGAGCGGTTGCCCCGTAAGCGCCTGGTGCCGTCGCTCATTCTCCAACCCTTGCTGGAAAACGCCATTTATCATGGCATTGAGCCCTTACCTGAGGGCGGGCGGATCAGCGTCAGCAGCCTGGCCGAGGGACGGCGCGTTTCTGTTTCCATTCGTAACCCGCGTGCGCCCGACAGTAATGCAGTGCGTCGCCAGGGTAACGGCATCGCACTGGAAAATATTCGTTTGCGTCTGCAGCTGGCTTTTGGTGCCCAGGCCGGTGTTGCGTTGAGGGAAGTGGGCGAAGAATTTGAGACTACACTTTATTTCCCGCGGGAGAAAATGCAATGAAATGCCTGGTGGTTGATGATGAATCGCTGGCAAGGCAACGGCTGACCCGCTTGCTCGAAGACATGGGTGAATGGAAGGTCTGTGGTGAAGCCGCCAACGGAGAGCAGGCGTTGCAGCAAGTCCAGCAGCTGCGACCGGATCTGGTGTTGATGGACATTCGTATGCCCGGTATGGACGGACTTGAGGCTGCCCGGCACATCGTGCAGCTCAAAAATCCGCCGGCACTGGTGTTTGCCACAGCCTACGGTGATCACGCATTGGAAGCGTTTGAGACACAGGCGGTTGATTACCTGCTCAAACCCATTCATCCGCAGAGACTGAAGCAGGCGCTGGACAAGGCCAGACGCCTGAGCGGTGTAGAGCTGGAAAAGTTGCAGAAATCGCAAGCCGGCAGCAGGCGAACGCATCTGTGCGCCCGCAAGCTGGGCAATCTTGAACTGGTTCCCATCGATGAGGTGGTCTACCTGCAGGCCGACAATAAGTATGTCACCGTTTGTTCTGCCACCCAGCAGATCCTGATCGAAGAATCGTTGAAATCGCTGGAGCAGGAATTTGCCGGTTATCTCATTCGCATACATCGCAATGCGCTGGTTGCGGTGAGGGCGATTCGTGGATTGGAGAAAAATGCCGAAGGCCATCGCTGTGTGCTTCTGGAAGGCGTCAATGAGCGGCTGGAAGTCAGCCGCCGCCTGCTGCCGGATGTGCGCAAGCGCATTAAGACCGGCGTTATCTGACGTTCACTGGCAGCGCCCCAGTTCGCGCAGCATTTCGCTGGAAGCATCTATCGCCTGGTCCAGATAACCGCCATAAAACTCCAGGGTCATGACGCCTACCATGCGTTCAGCCAGTTCTCTGCCCTGGCTGTCTACGAACAGCAGTGTTGGTGTCACGAAAACCCTGTAGCGGCTGGCCAGCTCCGTGGTGCTGACCGGTGTAGCGTTAAAGTCGCGTATTTTGCTGGATCCATCGATCACCAGTTTGCGCATCAGGACGCGCTGGTCGTAGTCACGGTTGAGCAAAGTCGGGTTGAGGATTTCCTCTTCCAGGAGGGTACAGTATTCACAGTGCTCGGCGGCGAACTCCAGTAACAAGGGTATGCAAGCCTGCCGGGCCTGGCGCCCTTCTCGATTCAGGTCAATGGCCAGAGGCACGCCGGTGGCTTCCAGTCTGATACAGGACATGTTCAGCAGGATCGTAGTCAGGATAACTGCAACCCACTTGCGTCTCTTGTACATCACTCGCTATGCTCCCCCTAACCTTTATCCCGGACCTTCCGAACCCAGATGGCTGATTCCAAACTACGTATTGCCACCCGCAAGAGCCCGCTGGCGCTGTGGCAGGCCAACCACGTACGCGATGCGCTGATGGCGGGTAATCCCGGGCTGGATGTAGAACTATTAACCATGACCACCCAGGGTGACAAGATTCTTGATACGCCACTGGCAAAAGTCGGCGGAAAAGGCCTTTTCGTCAAAGAGCTCGAGCTGGGCATATTGGAAGGACGGGCAGACCTGGCGGTCCATTCCATGAAAGACGTGCCGGTGGAATTTCCAGAAGGGCTCGGTCTGGCCGCTATCCTGGAGCGGGAAGATCCACGTGATGTTTTGATTTCAAACACATTTTCAAGCATCGATACATTGCCGGAAGGGGCCAGGGTTGGTACTTCCAGCTTGCGCCGCCAGTGCCAGCTGCGCGCCCGCCGGCCGGACCTTGAGGTGCTGGACTTGCGTGGCAATGTCAATACCAGGCTCGCCAAGCTCGACAATGGTGACTACGACGCCATTTTACTGGCGGCCGCCGGCGTGAAGCGCATGGGCTGGGAAGACCGTATCACCGAGTTGTTGCCGCCCGAGCAGTTTCTGCCAGCCATCGGTCAGGGGGCTATCGGTATCGAAATACGAGTCGCCGACGAGCGGGTGAGCCGTGTCGTCAAGGCGCTGAACGATGAGCAGACGGCAACGCGTATCAGGGCCGAGCGGGCACTCAACGAACGTCTACACGGTGGTTGCCAGGTGCCGATCGCGGGATATTCGGAAATCAGTCATGGTGTCATGGTGTTACGTGCCCTGGTTGGACGCCCGGATGGCACAGAGCTGGTACAGGGCGTCATCAGCGGCAAGCCGGAGGATGGCGAGGAGCTGGGTCAGGTGCTGGCCGATGATCTGCTGTCGCGTGGAGCGAAACAGATTCTTGCCGAAGTCTACGCCGGGGCACCTTGATGCAACCCGCCGCGGCTCCTCTGCAGGGGGTTGGGGTACTGGTCACACGCCCGGCACACCAGGCCGATTCACTGTGTGAGCTCATCCGGCAACAAGGTGGAACCGCGATACGCTTTCCTGTACTCGAAATCCGCCCTCCCGCCGATCCGAAAAATCTGATGCAAGCCATTGCCCGCCTGGAGGAATTCGACTGGGCTGTGTTCATCAGTGCCAACGCGGTAAACAGGACGCTGGAACACATTGCGGGAAAACGCGACTGGCCGAAGTCGGTTCGAATCGCCGTCATTGGTAAGCGTTCTGCTGACGAATTGAAACGCTTTGGACTGACTGCGGAGATTGTCCCGCAACATCAATTCAATAGCGAAGCGCTGCTGGCATTAGCGGACATGCAGGAGGTCGGCGGTCAGCGTATGGTGATTTTCCGTGGCAACGGAGGTCGTGAAATGCTCGCTGATACGCTGCGCAAACGGGGCGCAACGGTGGAATATGTCGAAGCCTACCGGCGCGCGCGCCCGCACTCTGACAGCTCTGAATTGTTACAGTGCTGGCGGCAGGGACTTGTCAATATCGTGTTGGTCAACAGCGCCGAGAGCCTGAAAAATCTTGTCGAGATGCTCGGTAAGGCTGGAGAATCCCTGTTAACCGGGACGCCGCTGCTGGTCGTCAACGAACGTATGCTTGCCCTGGCCGAGGAGCTGGAATTCCAGTATCCGCCGGTAGTGGCGGATAATGCGACGGACAGAGCTGTGGTGGATGCGCTGTTGGCGTGGAAGCAGGCAAACTAGCCCTGTCACCTTGAGGTACAATGCAGCACCACCGCCACTAAAAAATCATCCGGCATTTCATTATGAGCGAATCCACCTCCATTACTGTCCCCACCGCCCCTGCCGAACGGCCTGAACCTGAACCCTCGCCGGACCAACCACCACAGTCAACAGGATCCTCCGGGACTGCGTCAATGGTGCTGGCGCTGCTTGCCCTGGCTTTATCCATTGGTCTGACCGTCGCTGCCTATTTCACCTGGAATGAGGTGCAGCAGCTGACCGGTACACAATCGAGGCTGGAAGCGCAGGTCGAGAATCGCGTTCAACCGTTGCGCTCATCGCTGAGCGATGTCAATCAGGCTATGCAGGCATCGCTGAGCGATGTCAAACAGGCTATGCAGGCATCGCTCAGCACTGTCAATCAGACGCTGCAAAGCGATCGCCGGAAAATTGACCAGCAGTTAAAGAAACTGGGTGAAGAACAGCGCAACGTTGGCCACAGGGTGAGTGTGCTGGCCGCACTCATGGGTCGCAGTGAACAGGGCTGGAGCCTGGCCGAGGTGGAATATCTGCTGCGCATAGCCAACCAGCGTTTGCAGTTACAGCGTGACGTTAATACGGCAGAGCAAGCGCTCAAGGCGGCCGATCAGCGTTTGCATGATCTGGCCGATCCCCATTTTCTGAGTGTGCGCGAACAAATTTCAAGGGATCTCGAAGCCGTACAGGCGGTGCCGAGCGTGGATAGTGAAGGTATCTCGCTAAGCCTGGCTACCGCGCTGGTGGGTATCGATCAGCTATCGGTCGCCGGGAACCGTTACCAGCCCGCGTTGGAGACCGAAAGCGAGGCTTCAGAAACCCCGGCGACGATTGGCGACTGGCGCGAATTACCCCGGCTGTTGTGGTCAACGCTGTCCGGTCTGTTCCGTATACGTGAACACGACAAGCCGGTGACTCCGATGCTGGCACCCGAGCGCGAGTACTTGCTGCGCGAGAATTTACGCCTGCAATTGTCTGCCGCGCGGCTGGCCTTGTTGCGTGATGACGGTGGGCAATATCAGGCGATACTGACTACTGCACAGGACTGGCTGAACGCCTACTTTGCCGATGACGATGCCAAAGTGAATGACCTTGTGGCGCAGCTTGAACAACTGAAAGCGATTGATACGGTGCCGCAGTTGCCGGATATTTCCGGGTCTTTGCGGGTCTTGCATCAGCAGATGAAGCTCAGCGAGAAGCAGGACGTATTACCGATTGTGCCTGATCAGCCGGCGCCCGGTACGGCTGAGCCGGCATTAGAAGAGACGCCGGAGGAGAGCACAGAGGAAACAGCATCATGAAATGGCTGATGTTTTCGATGCTGATACTCATTGCATCAGTCGCTGTGGCACTGGTGGCCTTGCCCGACCCCGGTTATGTGTTAATCGGTTTTGGCAAGTACAGTGTTGAGACTACAGCGCTGGTATTGCTGGTGGTTTTGGGCTTGGCCTATGTTGCGCTACGGATGCTCGCCGGCCTTTGGCACGTGCCAGCCAGGGTGCACGACTGGGAACACCGGCGTCATGATCAACGCTTGAACAAGCTTTTTGATGAAGCGATTATCGAGCTGACAGAAGGGCGTGTTGAACGTGCTGAACGCCGCCTGGCACGGCTGCTTAAATCAAAGCAAGCGCCTGTGCAGGTTTATCTGTCGGCAGCCCGTGCTGCCAGTCAGCTGGGCTTCGATGATCGCCGCGACAAGTATCTGAAACTTGCGCAGCAACGTCATCCTGAGGCCCGGATAGCTGTTTCCTTCACACAGGCTGAGCTGCAGCTTTCAAAATCGCAACTGGATCAGGCACAGACTACGCTGACACGCTTACAGACGCTGGCGCCACGCAGTGAACAGACCTTACAGCTTTTGATGAAGCTCTATCTGCAACAACAGGACTGGCAGCGTTTGCGTGATCTGTTACCGGCTCTGCGGCGCAGCAAGCTGTTGAGCGGGAATCAGTGGCAGCAGTTGGCGGTAAAGGTTTGCCGTGAGCAGGTAGTGGAGTTTTCATCGGCCGACGATGTTGACGCTTTGAAAACAGGCTGGAAGCAGTTGCCGCAAGTGGTGCAGCAGGATGAAGGCTTGATGACGATTTATATTGAACAACTGATGCGCCTGGGCGCCCATAAGCAGGCGGAACAGCTGCTTGCTGTACAGATCAAGCGCGGCTGGAATCAGCGTCTGGTCTATCTGTTCGGTGATCTGCAGGCTGCGAATGTCACCAACCAGCAGGACCTTGCCGAGCGCTGGCTGGAGCGGCATCCGCAGGATCCGGTGCTGTTATTAACACTGGGTAAAATCAGTTTGCGTAATCAGCTGTGGGGAAAAGCACGCAGCTATCTGGAGGCCAGTATCAAGCAGCAGGCGACACCGGAAGCGTACCGTTTACTGGGCTCGCTGCTGGAGGAAGCGGATGAGGCGTCGGACTGTTACCGGAAAGGCATAGAACTGATCGGACAGGGTATGCCGGAGACTGCACCGCCCGCAGCGGACAATAAACTGACTCAGGCTGACAAGCCAGGGTCTGTTAAGACGATGAAAACGGCAGCCTTGCCACCCCAAATAGGGTCAAGCCAGGCACGAGAAGAAAAGTTTAGTGACGCTGAATGAGCAACGAGTAACGCCGGCTGGCTGTATTTAGGGCGCAAAGCGAAGGGACGCGGCCATTTTTCCGCAGTCCCGCTCAGTCGCCCTGCTTGATCTTGTCCAGCACATCGCTGGCGAATTCAAAGGCATCGGAATACATGTGATCCGCTTGAGCCCCCTGCGTGGCAAATGCACGTGTTGCGGCTTCGATCATCGGTGGTGGACCACTCATATAGATATCAAACTTGCTGAGATCAGGATGCCGGCTCATCAGTGTTTCATGAACCAGCCCGGTCGCATGCGGCCACTGATCTTCCGCTTGCGGTTCCGAAAGCACCGGTGTGTATTTGAAATTGGGATGCTGTTCCTGCCATTGCCCGGGCAAGTCATCGATATACAGGTCGCGTTTCGAGCGAACACCCCAGTACAGGTGGATGGGGCGGTCGAACCCGATATAAAAGGCATGCTCCAGCATGCCTTTTAGTGGCGCAAATCCGGTGCCGCCGGCCATCATCAGTACCGGACGTGTCGACTGTTCGCGCAGGTAGAAGGATCCCAGTGGCCCTTCAATCCGTAACAACGCCCTGTCTTTCATTTCATCGAATACGTGCCCGGTAAATGATCCGCCAGGTACGTGCCGGATGTGCAGTTCCAGGTGCTCATCCTGATGCGGTGCATTGGCAATGGAAAAGGCGCGGCGGCGGCCATCCTTGAGAATGAACTCGATGTACTGTCCGGCAAGAAACTGCAGGCGTTCGGTCTCGGGTAAGATGAGGTGTATCTGCATAACGTCGTGGGACAGGTGTTTGATGTGCTCAGCCCGGCATGGCATGCTTTTGATGGTGATGTCACGGTCAGCCTCGATTTCACGGGTACTGATGACCAGGTCACTTTGCGGATGAGCCTGACAGACGACAATCTGATCGGCGGCGTCCTGATCAGAGAGCGCATCGGGTTCGCCGTCCGGGTACTGCACACGACCTGCAAGCAGTGTGGCAACGCAGGATCCACAAGCACCATTGCGACAGCCATAGGGCAAGCCGATACCCTGGCGCAACGCAGCGTCGAGGATGGATTCACCGGATTCAACGGTAAAATGATGCTGACTGTTGTCGATCCTAACCTGGAATGCCATGCAGATTTCCAATAAATCAATCGCCTAAAGATTCGCATTCTCGTTGATTTTCGATGCAGGGTAAACGTATGAATTCTGTGCTATTAATCTAGTACTCCGACAAGGTGATATTGATGGGTTCAGTTGGCCTGTCAGTGCCCAGGGCAAGGCACGCCTCGCGGGGAATGGCCATAGTCCTTTGCAAGAGGCGTAACACCGCCATGGGCGCTGACAGGCCAACCCTTCGGGCGCTACTGTGTTGCTCCGCCACTGCGTTACAGCACTTGACAAGGACTAAGGCCATTGCCTGCGTACTGTGCCTTGTTGCGAAGCAACACAGTAACGCTGCATCCATCAATACAACCTTGACGGAGCACTAGATCTCCTTCAACCATGCTGCTGTCTGCAACAGCTGCCGGTGGTTTGTCAGATCGACCTTCAACGGCGTGACCGAGATATATCCGCAACGCACAGCATGAAAATCGGTGCCCGGCCCGGCATCCTGCTCTGCACCGGGAGGGCCTACCCAGTAGATCGGGTGACCTCGCGGATCTCTCTCCTTATAAACCGGTTCCGCCTTGTGACGATGCCCCAGGCGGGTCGATTGATACCCCTTGATTTCACTCCAGGG
>JAUXDG010000165.1 GCA_030618475.1 Gammaproteobacteria bacterium
GAACACGCTTTTGCAGATAAGAATAAAATGGGTTGTATCTCAGGCGCAGCAACCATTCTGCAGGAAGCATTAATAAGCCCTGCTCACCCCTGATTGCCATATCTCCGAGAAAAATCAATTCACTGTCCTGTGGGGAATATTGGCCATAGAGTGGATCGTCGGGCGGGATTGGCAAGGCGACATGAGACAGGGAGATCACACTGCTGGGCCAGGTGAGTTCAAGGGGTTCTGTGGCTGACGCCTGCAGGGAGAACGGTGCCTTGTGTCGGGCGACAACGTCGGTACTGTACGGATTTTCGTTAGTGATAATGGTCACGGCAAACGGCAGGTCAGCGTCGGCCATCAGACGCTGGGTGAGCGGACCCGGATCAGACACCAGTAAAGCTGACTTGATGGCTGCATTGCGGTTGATATCGAACAACACCAGTTCATTGCGATCCGCCGGCAGACGCTTCAGCAAGTTGTCGACGACGGCATCAGTGGTAACTGTCGAATCAACTGTGGATTTGAACACCAGGATCGGTGGTACTTTATCGACTGCGAGCGGGTCCTGTGCCAATGCCTGCAGGCGCCGGTCTACATTGCGCGTGATGCGATGCACCTGGGCGCCGGCATTGGTCGCGAAGGAGTTGTACTTGTAAGGATCAAATTCTGCCATCACTGTCAAGTAAGCCAGCCCGCCCAGCCCGGGTAGCGCCGCAAGGGAACTCTTGAATCCAGCCAGCCCCGCCGCCGTGTGGATTCTGATGGCTGGCGAGATTAAAACCAGGCTTGCAGGCGTGGCTGCACTCTGATTTTCAAGGGCATTGAGCATGTAATCCAGGGCCAGGGATGCGCCGGTTGAGTAGCCGATGATGTGAATGGGTCTGGATTCCAGCTTTGATTGCAGGTGCGCCATTGCCAATTTCGTTGCCGCCGCCATGTCCTGCCAGCTTGCCCGTTTAAGCCCCGATGGTGCAGTGCCATGACCTGGCAAGCGCAGGCCAATGACCTGGTAACCCCGGTTGTTAAGGGTCTTGCCGAGGGCCAGCAGGCTATAGGGCGAATCGGACATACCGTGAAGTAAAAGCACGCCGCCGACAGCCTCCGTACTGGTCAGCTCAAAACTGTGGTTCCAATTAGTTGGCTGTCGATGCGGGTCGGCAGCACTGCCTGGACTATAGCGTTCCAGTATGTGAGCGGGGCCGGTGGCACTGTTGGCGTAGATTTGTTCATCCAGTTGCCTGAATAGCCTCTCCTCCAGTGCCATATAGTCGTCGAAGTTGTTGACCTGGTGGCCCACCATGTCTTCGGTAAACTCTTCAGTGAGTATCTCTGTGTGCCAGGGTTGCAGGGCAGGAGCGGTGCTACACGCCGAGATGTACATCACCAGTAATGAAAAGGTCAACATCATACCGGTGAGTGACAGTAAGCGCTTCAATCTGTATGACCTGTTTTTCATGCTTGGTTCAGCGCCCCCGTGTTAAGACGAAATAACGTACGCCGTCTGTGGTCTCCAGGAAATAAAGTTCACGGGTTTTTGGCATTTCAGTTCCGGTGAACCGCAGGAACAGATCGTCGAAAAATTCCGGTGTTTCCAGGCTGAAATTATGAAAGTTGCGGGTCCGGTTTACCGGCGTCACGTCCACCAGTGCCAAGCGGTCGCTGCCTGGTTCCAGCAATTCGGAATATTGTGCGGCCAGTTGCAATTGCTCCGGGTTAGCAGGATCCAGCGTGCTTTCCCCAAGCCGTAATCCGCGATTGATGAGACGACTGACCAGTAGAGCTCGATCGTTGGATGAAACATAGACGGTGACATTTTGAGCCAGGTCCAGGATGTCCTGCTTGAACCGGTTATTGAATGCCTCGTGGTCGACATCCGGCGCGGTCAGTACCACGTTCTCAATTTCTGTCTGCGAATCGGCAAAGTCGGCGTCCTCGTGCAACAGGCTGAACGCATCGGCGACCACCTGCCCCCCCATACTGTTTGCCAGCAGCCATAGCCTTTTCGGTTGAACTTCATTGATGATTAATTCAAGAGTGCGAGCTAATTCGGCACCTGATTCTTCTGCAACCTGGCGCGCACGTCGATAACCACGAAGTGACGAACCCTGATCACCCGGCCAGTCGAACACAAGTACTGGCGTGTTGATGTCCAGCACATGAGCCAGGAAAGCCGTCTTGCGCAAGGCCGACGGATAGCCTTCCCGGAATCCATGTACAACAACCAGCAGGGACTGGTCAGAGGAGGCTTGTACCTGCTGACGAAGCATCGCCAGGAACGCCTCCTTTTCCTGTGCCCGAACATCCACCAGCTGAATTTCTTCATTCAGGAACCACTTGCTGGGATCAATAATCATACCCAGTCCGAGTGAGGGTTCTATCCTGGTGTTGAAGTATCCGAAATTGAGTGAGGCCTCCCGCTCGGATGTGAAACGCTGCTCAATCTCCCCGTCAGGAACATCCGGCTGTCTGTTACTAACATAGAAAAACTGGAAAAGCCCCTGCTCAGCCTGTTGTGTCACGATCATACGCCGGAATGCAAATGCTTCTGCATGCTGCAGGAGGGTGCGCGTGCCCACAAAATAAGCATAGGCGCCCAGCCCGGCAACAAGAAGCACAAGCAGCAAAAATAGTTGAAAGATTCGGCTCTTGGTAAGGTTCATGCTGGTCTCTTTTCTCTCCTTGAGCCTGATAAAAAGAATTCCCTCGTCTGGAATGGAGCAGTGCTGAATGCCTTTTGATCAATTCGTAGCGTACGCTTCAGAACGAAATCAAACAACAGGGGATTATGGTGGCGGATAGCGGAGAGCATATCTGCTTGCGCTTGTGTGATATAGCCGCGCCGTACTATCTGCTTAAGAGAGAATAACGGCAGTATGCCCGGCAAGGGATAATCAGAGCCGTTAAGCAGGCGTGCTTGCCATTCATCGTGCTTGATCACGGTCTCCAGCGCTGGTCCGACGCGGTTAATCTGTGTGATAGCTGAAAGGTCACCGAATAAAAGACCTTCGTAGCGATGCTCGCGCATCATCCGCGCGAACAGTTCAAAGCAGGAAACACCGGGTCCATTGGGACCGACATCCAGATCGATGCCGTCTCCCAGCGAGGCGCAGTGTGCGACGATGACGCGTACACCCGCCTCCAGCGGACGGCGCAGGCGAAGTGGGTTTCCATAGTCCTCTGTATTGCCGCCGTGTACGGCAAGCTCAGCACCCGCGTGCACCAGCAAAGGAACATCAAGTTCTGCGGCAGCCTGGTAGAAAGGGTCGCAAAGCCTTGATGCCGGATCCATACCCTGGGCCGGCGGCAACCATTTGACAGCACGGGCACCATTACCTACGGCCTCTTTCAAGGCCACAACGGCATCGCGGCGATACGGGTGGATTGAAGCAATCCATTCGAAGCGGTCGGGATACTGCTGAACGATGGATGCCGCATAGGCATCGGACGTGTAAAAAGCGCTGGTCTCCAGGCGGCGTTCGCCGTCCTCGTCATGGTTGTAGTCAAATGCCAGTAACATCAGTTTGACACCAGTGGGAAACTGCTTATGGAGCCAAACCAGGTGATTAACGTAATTGCTGTCTGCCTGGCCGTCATCGATAGTACAGCTGCCATTGAGATAAAAAGCACGTTGCAGCCATTGGATCGGGTGCGCGAGACTTTGCATTTGCGGGTTCATCCAGACGCCCGGTCCACTATCCCCGGTTCCGACAAGATGCACATGACAGTCCCAGAATTGCGTGGGATCGATTCCATCCCAGGCTGACTGTAGCAGCGGGTGGTCGAGCAGTGTTTGCGGTAAGGGTTCGGTCGGGCAGACGTTTCGCAAGCCGTCTTCCGGCCAGTATCGAAAACCGGCTCCAGCAGCACCGATGGTAGCCAATACCAGCAGCACCTGCCGACGACTTAGCTTGCGGGTAGTCAAGGCAGCGCTTCGAATGGAAATAAAAGTGGCGCAAGCAAAAGTGTCACAATCCAGGTCAGTAGGGTCAGCGGCACACCCACTTTCACAAAGTCCATGAAACCATACCGTCCCGGTTCAACTACCAGTGTCACAACCGGGCTCGATACCGGGGTCATAAAAGCAGCTGAAGCGGCGATCAACACGGCTATTGCAAACGGGTATGGTGAAACACCGAGCGACTCTGCGGTAATGATGGCAATGGGCGCCGCCAGAACCGCAGCAGCGGTATTGGACAGAAACATGCCCAGGGCGGCAGTGAGGAAGAAGATCACGGTCAGCATCAAGCCGGGGCTTGAATCCCCAACGGTGTACATCAGGGCATCCACAATAAGCCTGGTTCCGCCGGTTTTCTGCAACGCGTCCGCCAGTGGCAGCATACCGGCAACCAGCACCAGGCTACTCCAGTGGATCGCGCGGTAGGAATCCTCCATGGTGAGGCAGCGCGTGAATATGGCGGCCAGCGCCGCCATCATTACAGCCACTACGATCGGGACTACATCAAAGATGGTGAGCAGTACCATTACGGCAAGAATGACCAGCGCCACTGGCTTGCGCCGGTAGGCCGGAACCACTTCTTTGTACTCGGCCGGCATCTCCAGAACTACAAATTCATGATGCAGGGATTGCAACAGCTGGATGTTTGACCAGGCTCCTACTACCAGCAGGCTATCACCGGCGGCCAGCTTTAAGTCCGTAAACCCGGCCATTGGCTTGCGGTCACGGCGGATGCCAACAACATGGAGTTTGTAACGGGATCGAAAACCGGCTTCACGCAGTGATTTACCGATCAGTCCTGATTCGGGATGAATCAAAACCGCGAGCGCACCCAGTTCCCAGTGCATTCGTTGATGATCCTGTTTTGAGGGTGTGTGTGGTGATAAATTCTGCTCTGCCAACAGGCGTTCGTGGTCAGCAGATTGGCTGATGATGAGCAGCCGGTCACCAGCCTTGAGCCTGGTGTAAGGTTGCGGCGACGCGGTTCTCTCCTCGCCGCTTCTTGTCTTGCGGGTGATTCCGAGGATTCTGACGCCATAATGGGTATCGAGCCCGGCTTCCGTGATGGTTTGACCGACCAACGGGGAATCCGGGGCGAGATTCACCGGTTCGCAAATCTCGTCTATACGAAAGTCCTGCCAAAGCTTGAGGATGGAGCGCCCGCCTTTCTGCGCTGTCAGATCATGAATGTCTCCAGGAAGGAATCTACGGCCGATAAACATGATGTAAATAATGGCAACTACCAGTACGGTGAGGCCGATGGGTGTAAAACTGAAGAATCCAAATCCACCATAGCCGGCTTCTTTCAGCTCTTCGTTCACCACCAGGTTCGGGGTTGTCGCAATCAGCGTGAGCATACCGCTGACCAGGGCCGCGTAGGACATTGGCATCAACAACCGCGATACATTGAGCTTGGTTTCTGCAGCGATTCGCAGCACGATAGGAATAAATATCGCTACAATCGCGGTTGAACTCATGACGGCACCCAACGTCGCAGCACCGATCATGATCACAACCAGCAAGCGTGTCTCGCTGGTTCCGCCTCTCTTGAGAATCGCGTCACCCATAGCGCTGGCGACACCGGTACGATCCAGCATCTCACCCACGACCAACAGGCCGGCTACCATGATGACCACAGGGTTCCCGAAGCCCGACAAGGCTTCTCCCACGGAAAGCACACCGCTTAGCATCAGCGAAAGCACAACCAGCAACGAGACAATATCAAACCGGACCCGGTTACTCGCCATCAAAGCGGCTGTGACACCGATTAATGTAAAGACAAACAGGGTCTCACCTGACATTACAGGCACTACACGCACTTATCTTTAGTATAATTCGAAAGTTCATAATCGTATTCTTCCTGATCAGATTCTTGCCGTTTGAGAGTTGGTAAATAAGAAATGTAAGCCAGCATGGGGACAATACTGCTTATGATGCAAGTCAATTTGTGTGGAAGTCTTGAAAATGTTTTGAGATTTCTATGAATTCATCCTCTAAACTTGGTCATTGTGAACACAGAATCTCATCAGATTAGCGTTCCACCACTTCGTCTTGACCTAGGGCAAGAACGGCTGTGGAATGAAGGACAGTTGGTCGAGTTGAGACCTAAAACCTGGGCACTCATGCGCTATATGGCCGAAAGACCACATGAACTGCTCAGCAAACAGCAGCTAATTGACACTATCTGGCCCGATACGATAGTGACGGAAGCGAGCCTGAATCAGGCCATTCGTGAATTACGCAAAGCCCTTGGTGACGATGCCCGTTCACCAAAATTTATCGAGACGGTTCACCGCCGAGGTTTTCGGTTTATCGGTACACCGGCGGAATCTGTACAAGTAAAGAACCTGCATTCAACGCAGGAACTCCCGCCACAGCCAAAGCTGTTCGGCAGACAGGGGGAGTTAGCCCAACTGAATGAACACCTTCGTCAGGCTAAAACAGGAAAGCGACAACTCGTTTTTGTGACC
>JAUXDG010000230.1 GCA_030618475.1 Gammaproteobacteria bacterium
GAAGTCCGGTTGTAAAGGGCATTCAGTTCAACACCCTGTGGCAGAGATGGCTTGATGGCCTCCAGTTGCCCGGCCGTTGCCCGGGCGACAACGCGGCTGTTTTCGCCCATCAGCATGAATACGGTCCCCATCACCACTTCCTGCCCATCCTGGGTCGCAGCACCGGTACGCAGTTCGCTGCCCAGCCTGACATCGGCGACGATGTCGAGACGGATAGGGACATCATCACGCAGGGCCACGGTGATGGCGCGGATGTCGTCCAGGTCCTTTACCTGTCCGGGAGAGCGGATCAGGTACTGCGCACCTTGTCGTTCAATGTAACCCGCCCCGGTATTAAGATTGTTGCGTGCAAGCGCGGCCACCAGATCCTGGAGGGTCAGGTCATAGGCAAACAGTTTGTCCGGATCCGCTAGTACGTGGAACTGTTTGCTATAACCGCCAATGGTATTGACTTCGACGACACCGGGTGTCTGGCGCAACTGGGGACGCACTATCCAGTCCTGTACGGTGCGCAGGTCCATTGGACTGAGGTCACTGCCTTCCTGCGCCGAGACGGTATACATGAATATTTCGCCGAGGCCTGTGGCAATGGGTCCCATGCGTGGATCGATACCGCGTGGCAGCTGTTCCTTGACCTCGCTGATACGCTCATTAATCAGCTGCCTGGCCCAATAGATGTCGGTGCCATCCTTGAAAACCACGGTAACCTGGGACAGGCCGTAACGGGAAATCGAACGTGTATAGTCGAGGCGTGGAATGCCCGCCATCGCTGTTTCAATCGGAAACGTGATGCGTTGTTCGGCTTCGAGTGGCGAATAGCCGGGTGCCTCGGTATTGATCTGAACCTGTACATTGGTGATGTCCGGGACGGCATCAATCGGCAGCTGTTGATAGTTATACAGCCCCAGAACGCTGAGACCGGTCACCGCAATCAATACCAGCCAGCGATGCTTGAGCGAAGAGCTGATTAATCGGTTTAGCATGCCACTTCCCCTCAATGATCGTGACTTGCGCCGGATTTTTCGATATCCGCCTTGATCAGGTAACTGTTGCCGGTGACGTATTCCACGCCCGGTTTCAGGCCTGCAATCACTTCCACCCGCTGGTCATCGCGTTTTCCCAGCGTCAGCATGCGTACTTCGTAAGTTTCACCGTACTTCGCGAAAACAACATCGAACTCGCGGAATGTCTGCAAAGCAGACAGTTGAACGGCGAGCGGAACTTGGTGTTCAGAAATCGTCACCTGGCCGCGCACAAACTGGCCTGGGCGCAACTGAAGATTTTCATTCGCCAGTTCGATGCGGGCGCTCACACTCTGGCTGGCGTGCGCGGCTAACGGGGAAATCCAGCTGATCGTCCCGCTGACCGGTTGTTCATTCAGGGATTCCACAACGACTGCCTGCCCCTGTTGCACACGGTTCAGATTCTGACCGAAGACATCGAGTTCAACCCAGACCTGTGACAGGTCGGCAATAATGAACAAAGGTTCGTTTCCTGTCGCTTCACCGGTCTGTATGTCCCTGCGCACAATCAGGCCGGCAATCGGCGCCTTGATCGCATAGGTTTGCAGGCTTTCATTGCTCTGCACCGTGGCGAGAACCTCACCGGCCTTGACGCTGTTACCCAGTTCCTTTTTCACAGCCTGCACAATGCCGGGAAAACGCGCGCGCACATGGGAAAGCCGGTTTGGATCGGTTTGTACCCGGCCGGTGAGCGTCAATGTTTCGCGAATCAGTGCGGGGCCCGCCAACCCGGTTTCAATATTGGAGGCGGATGCCAATGCTTCGCTTATTTGAGTGCGCCCTTCGTGGTTTTCATAGTGCCACCGGTAGGTTTTGCCCCGATACGTGGCGTTGATGGTGACATCGAATGAGTGAGGTTCTGATACCTCCCCCCGGCCGTGCAGGAAATCTGACTGCGCTACGAAACTGAAGCGATCCACCTGCGTGTCGATACGACTGAGGTCGATCGTTAATGTGACTTCTCCGGGAGCAAGCGGCTGCCCCTGATAGTAGGCATAGACACGAAACTCGGGAGGCACCCCGCGTTCATAGATAGTGACCTCAACAGCGAACGGGTCTTCGCTCAGCAAACGTCCGCCATGCGGACCCTTGGGCGTATTGTCTTCTGCATGTCCAGCGTGATGCGCAGGCTCAGAAGGGGTTTGGGCCGGGTCATCAGCTGAATCAAGCAGCCACCAGGCGGCGGCAGCGGTCAGCATGACAATCACCGCGACAAAGGCGGCATTAAGGGTAGAAGACTGTTTCATTGGGGAACTCCCGTAGACAAGGCCTGTCCTGTCAGGCGTTCAATTTCGATACGGTACTTGTGAAAGTCAGCGGCTGTCATCACGGATTCCAGTCGTGCATCGAGCAGTGTTTTCTGGGCATCGCTTAACTCGAGCAACGAGTAACGACCCGAGCGGTATCCGGTCTCGTAATCACGCAAGGCCAGTTTCGCCTCGGGTACGATCTGTTCGCGCAGGGTTTGCGAAGCGGAATAGGCGTGCGACAGTTCCTGGTAGAGTTCGAACAGGCTGGCGTGCAGTTCGAGTTGACGTTGCTTGTAGAGCAGGGGGTGTCGGTCAGACAGCAGGCGTGACGACTCGATGCCGGGTGCAGCCCTGGATCTCGTACCGAACGGAATACTTGCCGAGAGTACCAGGGCGCTGTCATCGGTGATATTGTGGTAACGTACACCGCCAGACATCGTGATATCCATTCTGCGGCGCGATTGCGCCAGGCGCAGGCGGGCCTCGGCGAGGCGCTGTTCGCTGGCATAACGTGTCAGGTCGGGGTTACGCTCCAGCAATTGCGCCAGCTGGTCGAAAGACCCGAGCGGATTTAAAGCAAACAGCGAGGCCCGGGCGCTGGAAAAACCCGCTTCAGTTTTCCCCCACTGGGTAGCCAGTTTCAGCCGCGAAGTCGCAAGTTCGTGTTCCGCGTGTTCCAGTTCCGTTTCGGCCCTGGCCATGGCAATCCTGGTCCGGCGCCGTTCCGTGTCCGGACTTTTACCGACCCTGACGCGTTCATCCACGATCGCAGCGGTACGTTTGGCCAGTGCCAGTTTGTCCCGGGCGATCTTCAGGCGTTCCTGATCGACCACCACGTGTATAAACCGACGCGCCGCTTCAGCGAGCAGGTCGAGCCGCTCTGCGTCCTGTTCGTTACCGAGCAGTGCGGCTTCGTTACGGGCAATGTCGCCACGTAAACCCGCCTTGTTGCCGAGTTCCAGGATTTTTCCGAGACTCAAGGTGGCCTCAAGCAGGTCGTCTCCGCTGAACTTGCCTGATCCGGCGAAATTCTCCAATTCCAGTTTTACGTTTACAGGTGTTGACTGTTGTGCCTGGCGGATCTTCGCGGCAGCGGCCTGTGCCTGGTAATCGCCGGCTAACAACATAGGATTGTTCTCGAGTACGGCGACCAGAGCCTCATCGAGTGTGAGTGGGTTCTGCACTGGAGGTTCTACTGCAAAACTGCTGCCGAACCCCAGGATACCGAGTAGCAGGACTATCCAAATAGGCATTTCATTCCTCCCGAGCTTCTGGATGGCTCGAATCAACAGGCTGACAGCTGTGCATGATTCACGATACGATATACACAGCAACCCCGTATGTTTAGCGGGGCAAAAATTTAAAAAAGCTGTGATTAAAGCTGGGGGGGAGCGCGCAAGGGTGGCGCTATAAAAAACCAGCCTGGTTTTGACGGGATGAAGCGGATGGTGGGACGTTGCCTGTTTGCAATCACAACACTCAACAACAGGATCGACAGGCAGACAAAAAATGCAGCCAGCAAAGGGTTATCGCCGAGCTTCTTCTGCATCACGTCGGGGATTACCGGGAACACTGCCGCGTGTTCATGATGGGTAGGGGTAATAGTATCGACCGCAAAATGCAGATCAATCACATGCTCGTGTGTCAGCGAGGATGCATCGTCGATATGCTGTAAATGAACATGCATGGGCTGGACGGTCAACGCAAAGACAGCGGCAATCAGCAACCAGCCGATGGTCTTGAACTGTAAATGATACTTTCGTCCGATATGCATAGATCACTAGTATAACCTAAAATAATCCCACGTTGGATCAATAGCTTGCGATAAAAGAGCGCACGCCTGGTATAGCGTTGCCTTGATTTGTCCACTTGATCGCTTGAAACGCCGATCAGGGCAGTGGAGACAGGCTGACATTCACGGGCATCCGGTCACCGGGATCATAGGATAGCTGCGTGGTGGATGTGTAGCCGCGATAGCGGTAGGTCACCCGGTAAGCGGTTACCCGTTCCCGGGCTTGCCTTTCTGTGATTGTGCTGCAGGAACGATGTGTCTGCCACAAGCGATG
>JAUXDG010000258.1 GCA_030618475.1 Gammaproteobacteria bacterium
CACTATGTGGGTAGCTGCCAACAGCTAATGGCCGAATAAATTCGGCCCTACAGAGGAAAAGCCGCCTTAACTTAGTGCCATTCAATTAAGTACCACTCATGCCTGGCCCCCTATAATTCATCCAGAAATACTTTGATCTCGGCCAGCAACTCCTCGAACAGCGGGTTATAGGTCAGGCGGCGAATCACTTCGCAGTCCGCTGACTCATCGAACATCTCGCCCAGACAATCCTCCTGCCGCGCTTTGCAGCGCCGATACCTGGCAGGGTCCAGATGGTAGTAATGGGTGCAGAAACAGTGCTCACCCTGTTCCCCGTAATGTGGATTTGACGGTGACTGCATCAACGCCATATGCGAGAAACTTTTTATGTTCTGATCGGGCAGATGCGCCGGGACCAGCGTGACCTTTTCCGGTACCTCGGGATGGCCGGTACTGTAATACAGCATGCGTTTGGGCCGCCCCCGCTGCCGGGAGAACCAGTCGAGTGTCGCCCTGCTGTCGACCGCCACGTCGTTTTCGCTGGCGGCAACAAATACCGGCAGGCGGCGTTCAACCCGTGAAGCCAGGCGCCTGACCACCTTTATCATTTCGTACACTTCGTGAATAGCCCGGTTAGTCAGCGATTCGTATTTGAAACAGTCGCTGTCCGGTTGCAGCTCAAACCAGGAAAAGCGTTGCCACCACTTACCGAAATACGACAACGGACCGGCCAGCCTCGCCATAGCCGAGATACGAAGTGCAGGGGCGAACATGAACAGGCCCTTAATGGTGTTGTTACGCATCGACTGGTAGAGGTTGAGTGTCGCACCGGCGGAAAAACCCAGCAGATACACCTCGTCGACTTCGGCTGCCAGCAGTTCCAGCAGACGTTGATGAGCCGCAGCCCAGTCCTGCCAGCGAACCTTGAGCAGATCACCGGGCCGGGTACCGTGCCCCGGTAACTGCATGGCCAGCACATAAAAACCCTGTTGCTGAAAGAAACGGCCCAGATCACGCATCATGAAGGGGGAATCTGACAGTCCGTGTACCATCAGAATGCCGCGCCGCGGTCTGTCATTGCTCTCCGGTTTGAAGGCAAACGGGCTGTTGCCGTCGATAATCCAGGCAGCCCGTTTTTCATCGAGATCGGTTCTGGCCGCTTCGACCCGGCGCCGGCACGCGTCGAGGTAGGCTTCGATACTGCCAGCATGCGCCTGAAACGCGTTGTCATCAGCGTACGGCCGATGCCGCTCGGACAGTTCGTGAGCAATCGGCAGTGTTCGCAGAAAGTTCCAGAAATGGATCACCGGGTCTCTTCCAGCAGACGCCGAACCGGGGCATAGGAACGCCGGTGAATCGCTGTCACACCCAGGGTTTGCAGGGCGGCCAGGTGGGCCTTGCTCGGATAGCCTTTATGCTTCGCCAGACCATAGCCGGGATAGCGGCTGTCCAGTTCGACCATTTCACGGTCACGACTGACTTTTGCGATGATCGAGGCGGCGCTGATCGCAGGCACCAGGGCGTCACCCCTGACCACCGCTTGTGAGGGGTAGTCGAGCCGGGGGCAGCGATTGCCATCCACCAGCACCAGCTCGGGCGCCAGTGACAGGGCGGCAACAGCGCGCTGCATGGCCAGCAGGCTGGCCTGGAGAATGTTGATGCGATCGATCTCGTGCACCTCTGCGCGCCCCAGTGACCAGGCCAGCGCCCGTTCCCGGATCAGTTCGGCCAGGTATTCCCGGCGCCGTTCACTGAGTTTTTTGGAATCCTTCAGGCCTTCAACCGGTCTGTCCGGATCAAGAATGACAGCGGCGGCAACCACCGGCCCGGCCAGGGGTCCGCGTCCCACCTCGTCAACGCCCGCCAGACATTGCCCCGTGTCCTGGAATTCAAAACCGCTTTGCTCGCTCAATGTATCCCCTTCTCGATAATATGCTGTGCAGCCCGCTGTGCCGCATTCTGCCGTAACTGCCGATGCAGCCGCGCGAACGGTTCGATCTGTTGCGCTGCTTTTTGCGGATGCTGAAGCAACTCCAGCAACGCCCCGGCCAGCTTCTCCGGCGTCGCATCAGCCTGCAGATACTCCGGTACCTGCATCATTCCCAGCAGATGATTGGGTAATGAGACGTATGGTACACGCAGCAGGTGGCTGACCAGCTGGTAACTGAGAGGATGCAGGCGATACGCCACCACCATCGGCCGTTCAAGCAGCATGCATTCCAGCGCCGCAGTACCCGACGCCAGCAACACGGCATCCGCTGCAGTCATCGCGTCGCGTGCCTGACCTTCGAGCAGCGTCACTGCCAGTTCATCATGCCGCACCGAGTCCAGCCACGCCTTGCACACGGCCAGCAAACCTGGCGCCGCCGGCAACACAAACTGTACCTCCGCTATCAGCTGTCGGCACAGATGCGCGGCTTCCAGGAATAGTGGCAACAGGCGTTTGACTTCAGTTGCCCGACTGCCCGGGAGCAGTGCGATACACGGCCTGTTTTTTTCCAGGCCAAGCCTCTCACGCACCCGTTGTTGCGAATGATTCGCTGTAATCTCATCGGCCAGCGGGTGACCCACAAACTGCGCGCACACCCCGTGTTGTTCAAGAAACTGCGCTTCAAACGGGAACAGTGTCAACATCAGGTCGACACTGTGACGGATCTTGCCAAGCCGGTATTGGCGCCATGCCCAGACTGATGGACAAACCCAGTGAACCGTCGGTATACCAGCCCGCTTGAGCGACTTTTCCAGCGACAGGTTGAAATCAGGCGCGTCGATGCCGACAAAGACATCGGGCGGCTTACGACGGAAATGGCGGGATATTTTTCTGCGCAGGCGTAAAAGGCCGGGTAAATGCCCCAGCACCTCGACCAGTCCCATGACAGCCAGGCGCTCCGAATGGGCCAGCACCTGACAACCGGCTTCACGCATGCGCGGACCGGCAACACCCTCGAACTGCGCCTGTGGATGACGTTTGCGAATCGCGTAAATCAGTGCTGCACCAAGCCGATCACCGGACAACTCGCCGGCAACCAGGCCTATGCGCAACGCATCAGCCATGCTAGCGAGGCCTCGCCTCAGACCAATAAGTCTTGATGAATGCTTTATTTTCCCGCAAAGGCGCAAAGACACAAAGGGTTATTCTTGGCG
>JAUXDG010000142.1 GCA_030618475.1 Gammaproteobacteria bacterium
TTCTGGGTCAGGTCACCGGGCAGGAAACCCAGGCGTTCACCGGCTTCCACGGCGGGGCGGACCAGCACCAGACGCCGAACCTGCTCACGCTCCAGAGCCTGTACGGCACAGGCTACAGCCAAGTAGGTTTTACCGGTGCCGGCAGGGCCAATACCGAAGTTGATATCCAGCTCAAGAATGTTGCGAATATAGTCAGGCTGGTTAACACCGCGCGCCTTGATCGTGCAGCGGCGTGTGTGGATGACGAGATCCCGGCTCTGCTGGTCATCTTTTTCATCGCGCACCTCCAGACCGACCTGCTGAAGGTGCAGATGAACACCTTCCGGTGTCAGCGGTGCATCGCGGGTCGCGTCATAAAGATCCTGTAGAACCTCGCCGGCCAGTCGCGGTGCGCTGTCGTTGCCGGCGATCTGGAACTGGTTGCCGCGGTTATTGATTTCCACGTGCAGGCGACGTTCCAGCTGATGCAGGTGCTCGTCGAATTGACCACACAGAGACGCCAGCCGCTGATTGTCGGCGGGTTCCAGGCTGAAGGTAATGGATGAAGGCTCAGGATCCAAAATGACAATTCGTAGCTGGGGTCAACCCCAGTTAACCACTTTATCGGCCGCGACCGAGTCGGCTATAGCAACAAATTCACCACGCAAGGAGTTAGGCATGGCCTCGGTAATGCGCAGACTGACAAAACGGCCGATCAAGTCGCTGTCCGCGTCAAAATTTACCACACGGTTATTTTCGCTGCGCCCGGCCATTTGCATTGGATTTTTTCGCGAAGGCCCCTCCACCAGTACACGCTGCAGCGTACCCACCATGTCGGCACTGATCTGTGCAGCCATTTCCTGAATACGTGCCTGCAGGCGCGCCAGCCGCTGTTTCTTGACAGTCATCGGCACATCATCCGGCAGTTCTGCAGCCGGGGTCCCCGGCCGGCGGCTGTAGATAAAACTGAAAGAATGATCAAAGCCGATGTCTTCAATCAATTTCATGGTGGCTTCGAAATCACTTTCGGTTTCACCCGGGAAGCCGACTATAAAATCCGAAGACAGGCTGATAGCCGGCCGCGCCTGACGCAAGCGTCGAATCCTGGACTTGTACTCCAGTGCCGTATGGTTGCGCTTCATCGCCGCGAGCACGCGGTCTGAACCACTTTGCACCGGCAGGTGCAGATGACCGACCAGCTCAGGAAGCTCCGCGTACACCTGAATCAGGCTGTCGCTCATCTCCAGCGGGTGCGAGGTCGTGTAACGAAGGCGATCGATACCGTCAATGGCCGCTATATAGGTCATTAACAAGGCGAGATCCGCCGTCGAGCCATCGTCCATGCCGCCGCGATAGGCGTTGACATTCTGGCCCAGCAGGTTGAGTTCACGAACCCCCTGCCCCGCCAGGCTGACCGCCTCGGCAACAATATCATCAAACGGCCGGCTGACCTCTTCGCCGCGCGTATAGGGTACGACACAGAACGTGCAGTACTTGCTGCACCCTTCCATGACGGACAGAAACGCCGTCGGCCCCTCGGCGCGCGGTTCGGGTAAGCGATCGAATTTTTCGATTTCGGGGAATGACACGTCCACCACCGCGGCCTGTTTGCCACGCGCCTCGCTGATCATGGCCGGCAAACGGTGCAGGGTCTGCGGACCGAACACAACATCGACGAAGGGTGCACGCTCGCGCAGCGCCTCGCCCTCCTGGCTGGCGACACAACCGCCCACGCCGATAAGCAGCTCAGGACGCTGCTCCTTGAGCTCCCGCCACTGGCCCAACTGTGAAAACACCTTCTCCTGGGCTTTTTCCCGGATGGAACAGGTATTCAGCAACAGCACATCCGCCTCTGCGGCCGACTGCGCCGGTTGCAGGCCATGGGCAGCGGCGAGTACGTCCAGCATTTTAGCCGAGTCGTACTCGTTCATCTGACAGCCGTGGGTCTTGATAAATACTTTGCCAGCCATGGAGCGGAGATTTCTGCCTTACGGAAATATTTTTCAGGTTAATTGAAACAGGGGCTGAGCATTATACAGCCAGTTTGGCGGAGAATGACATTACAACTCTGCCAAGCTGGATTTCTTGCAACCTTAACCACAAAGGGCGCATAAGAAATAAAACCAAATATCAGAGGATTATCAAGGAGTACGCGAGTTAGTCGACATACGCTTGAGGGACCGTCGGCCGCATGGACGCGGCCGTCGAGCGTACAGGGATGTATTCACAGCGTGTCCCACAAGCGTATGTCGGCTAACTCACGTACTCATTTCAAATAACAAGGAAGCCGGCCTGTAAGCCGGGTTCTGTCGTGGACAGCCATTCATCTGGGATGCACGTCACCGTACACCTCGAGCGACCTACCCGGGAACAGCGCGGGCCACGCCAATGCTCCCCTATTTGGTCTTGCTCCGGGTGGGGTTTGCCCTGCCACGGCTGTTACCAGCCGCGCGGTGCGCTCTTACCGCACCATTTCACCCTTACCGGCGCCGAAGCGCTGGCGGTATATTTTCTGCGGCACTTTCCGTAGGCTCGCGCCTCCCAGGCGTTACCTGGCACCCTGCCCTGTGGAGCCCGGACTTTCCTCCATGACCGAAATCACAGCGGCTGTCCAGCCGGCTTCCGGTCTGCATTGTAAAGCACCGGGGTGTCGAAGCAAGCAAACAGCTGTCGGATTTCCTCATCCAAGGGATTGAATCCCCGCTGGTGGGTATCGCTCGTCGCCGCAGCTGACAAGCTCAACGCAGAGCAACAAAAAAGGCGGCTGAATAGCCGTCTTTTTTGTTACTGCCATTCAGCGCGAATTGCCAGCACTGTGCCTGACCTTAGCGATAGGTCGCCTTCCCCAGCCATTTATTCAGCAGGTTTTCGCGCCTCAGGAACGGCAGACAGGGGTTGCGACGTACGCCCATGTCGCGGCGCAGTTGCAACAGGCCGGCGTGAGACGGATCGACTTGGAGTCCGAGCCTGATGGCAGCGCAGGCGCGTTTGCGGTGCCTGAAGCGGATTTCCGACAAGGCCAGATTCTGGAATACCCTCGCCTGAAGGGTCTCCTTGGCGGCTGCGTGCCGGCATAGATTCAGGCCACTGACGTCGCCACTGCAGACCAGTGACAAACCGTGGTACGACCTGTAAAGGTGTTCGTGTATATCATGGCGGCCGGATTTCTGATCGGCCAGCCCGAAATGCCGTGCAGCGGTTTTCCAATGCCTCTTTCTGAAAAAGGCCAGACCAAGTTGATATTCCTGCTGTACCAGCTGCGCACGCTCCTGTGCAAAAGGTGTTTCTGATCCATCCATGGACAATCTCCTGAAATTAGTGACCGGCGTTCCATTCGCCTCATCAATTTTCCCTACACTCCCGCGTACGCCGGTCAGCCGGCATAACCGTTCGGGACCGTCGGCCGCATGGACGCGGCCGTCGAGCGTACAGGGATGTATTCACAGCGTGTCCCGAACGGTTATGTCGGCTGACTGACGTATTCATTAGCACCGACAACTAATCCGCCTGATTCAATCCTGCTTCACCTCCTGAAAAAATGTCAGCAACCCCAGCGTGGAGCTGTCATGGTCCTGTGTAATCTCCTGACTGTCCAGCTCTTTCTGGATCACGGTGGCCAGCTGCTTACCCAGCTCCACACCCCACTGATCGAAAGAATTGATCTGCCAGAGGATACCCTGCACAAAAATCTTGTGTTCGTAAAGCGCTATCAGCATACCCAGTATCGATGGGGTCAGTTTTGGATACAGCAGCGAATTGGTGGGTCTATTGCCGGGAAACACCTTGTGCGGCAACAGCTCGCGGATGCGCTGTTCGGACAGACCTTCGGCTTCAAGTTCGGCTCTGGCCTCGGCTTCGGTCTTGCCGCGCATCAGGGCTTCGGTCTGGGCGAGAAAATTCGAGAACAGAATCTGCTGCTGATCCGGTATGCTGTGGTGCGCATTCACCGCCATCAGAAAATCGGCCGAAATCAGCCCGGTTCCCTGATGAATCAGCTGAAAGAAGGCGTGCTGGCCATTGGTGCCCGGCTCTCCCCAGATGATGGGCCCGGTCGAATACTCTACCCTGTCTCCGCTGCGTTCCACCCGTTTGCCGTTACTCTCCATGTCGGCCTGTTGCAGATAGGCCGGCAGACGGTGCAGGTGCTGGTCATAGGGCAGAATGGCATGACTGTCGGCGGCGAAAAAATTGCGCTGCCAGATACCCAGCAGCGCCAGGATGACCGGCATGTTCTGTTGCAGTGGTGCCGAACGAAAATGCTGATCCATGTCGTGCGCGCCGGCCAGTAACTCCTCGAAGTTATCCATACCGATATAGAGTGCAATGGATAAACCAATAGCCGACCAGAGCGAATAGCGCCCGCCGACCCAGTCCCAGAACTCAAACATGTTGTCCGGATCGATACCGAACGCCTGAACGGCTTCCCGGTTGGTGGACAGGGCGACAAAGTGTTTGGCCACCACACGCCGGTCCGAGGCAGACGCGAGCAACCAGCGGCGTGCCTGTCTGGCATTGGTCATGGTTTCCTGGGTGGTAAACGTCTTGGAAGCCACCAGGAATAATGTGGTTTCCGGATTCAGCCTGGCCAGCGTATCGAGGATATGGCTGCCGTCCACATTGGATACAAAGTGGACGTTGAGCCGATAGCCGTAAGGTTTCATCGCCTCTGTCACCATCACCGGCCCCAGGTCCGAGCCACCAATACCGATATTCACAACATCGGTAATCGACTTCGCACTGTAACCCTTCCACTCCCCGCTACGCACGCTGTCAGTGAAGCGTCGCATTTTCTCAAGCACCCGGTTGACCTCGGGCATGACGTCGACACCGTCCACGTACACCGGTGTGTTGCTGCGGTTACGCAGCGCGGTGTGCAACACCGCCCGCTGCTCGGTGAAATTGATTTTCTCACCGGAATACATGCGCTCAATCCAGGCCGGCAGGTCACTCTGTTCAGCCAGATCAATCAGCAACGGCAGTGTTTCTTCGTTAATACGGTTCTTGGAATAGTCCAGCAGAATATCATTGTAGCGCAGAGAAAATTTCTCAAAACGCCTGGCATCGTCGGCAAACAGATCGCGCATGTGCAGATCTTTGACCTGCTCGAAATGTTCCTGTAACGCCTTCCAGGCGGGGGTTTCTTTTAATTTCGACATTAATAACATTCCTGCCGCAGGAGCGGCCGGTGGCCGCGATTTCCTGTCCGGCTTTCGTCCGGCTTTCGCTTGATCGCGGCCAGGAGGCCGCTCTACAGGTAAATAAAATAATTCACAGTTTACTCTTCATCGTTTTCCAGCGTATTACGCCAGCGGTGATCCTGCCCTATAAACAGCCGGTCAGCTTCGCTCGGGCCCCAGCTGCCGGGCGGGTAGGTATGGATAAAATCACGTTCCACCGCCCAGACTTTCAGAATCGGGTCGACCACCTTCCACGCCCAGCTCACTTCGTCATAGCGTAAAAACAGGGAATGGTCGCCCTCGATAATATCGAGTAACAACGCTTCATAGGCGTCCAGTTGCTCCTGATTGATGCCGCAATAACTGGCATCCAGACGGGTGGTCTCCGCACGCAGCTCCAGCCCCTGCTGCTTGACCTGCATTTCTATGCGTATGCATTCGTTCGGCTGGAGATTGAGGAGGATCCAGTTGGGCTTGAGGCGGTCGATCTGGGTTTCCCTGAACAACTGCTGCGGCGGATGCTTGAAACGTATCGACACGATGGAGTTGCCCGTTTTCATGCGCTTACCGGTGCGCAGATAAAAAGGCACCCCCCGCCAGCGCCAGTTATCGATAAAAACCTTCAGCGCCGCGTAGGTTTCGGTCACACTGTGTTCCGGCACATCCTGTTCGTCCAGGTAGCCGGGCACCTTTTCGCCATTCACGGTGCCCGCGGCATACTGGGCGCGAAACGCGTGCGCGTTCACCGCGCTTTGCGGAATGGGCCGTATCGAACGCAGCACTTTCACCTTTTCATCACGCAGGGATTCTGCATCCAGATTGGCAGGGGGCTCCATCGCCACCAGCGTCAGCACCTGCAACAGGTGACTCTGCAGCATGTCCCGCAACGCACCGGCTCCATCGTAATACCCGGCACGTCCTCCGACACCCAGCGACTCGGAGTGGATAATCTGGACATGGTCGATATAGTTACGGTTCCAGAGTGGTTCCAGCATCAGGTTGGCAAAGCGGAATACCAGCAAATTCTGTACCGTGCCCTTACCCAGATAATGATCGATGCGGAAAATCTGCGTTTCCTGAAAATTGCGGTTGAGACGCAGATTGAGACTTTCGGCACTCTCCAGGTCATAGCCGAAAGGTTTCTCTATCACCAGGCGACGCCAGCCACCGTCCTCCTGATTCAGACCCACCGTACCCAACAGGCGACTGACCACACCGAAATCGGCCGGCCTGATGGCCAGGTAGAAAACAAGATTGGGTGAAAATCGCGCGCCGCTGGTTAGAAGGTCACGTAAGGCAGGATAGACCTGCTCGTCGCCCAGGTCGCCACGAAAAAAATACAGTCGCTCGCAAAAACGTTCCAGCACCTCCGCATCCGTTGCTTTGCCGGCCAACCAGTCCCGTACCTGGCCACGCCAGGTTTCGTCATCCCAGTCGCGACGTCCGAAACCGACTATTTTAAGCCCCTCCGGCAAACGGCCGGCGACATCCAGGCGATAAAGCGCCGGCAGCAGTTTGACCTGGGATAAATTACCGGTCGCGCCAAAAATAACAAATGTGCAATCTTCCATGTCTGTAGTTAATCCTTTCTGAATTCTATGGTTATAAAACCTGACGCTGATATCGGCCTGGATTCCTCACAACCTTAACCACATGCCCCAGGGCAGAAGGTGAGGAATGGGACATTCCGAGAGGCTCCTCTGGAGGACCCTCTCTTGCTACGCAATTCACCTTGAAGGGCACGAAGGCCACAAAGGAACAACATATTAACCGATGTCCAGCGAAGATTTTGCTGGTGCACCCTGTTAACGGGGAGCACTGCGGCTAGATACGGAAAAGCTTTAACTATGAAAACCTTTGTGACCTTCGTGTCCTTGGTGGTGAGAAATACGGACTAGAACCCCACTGTATTGATGGACTCCCTGTGCTTCGAGTACAT
>JAUXDG010000124.1 GCA_030618475.1 Gammaproteobacteria bacterium
GGCACCCAGATCCAGGAGCCTGATGCAGACCGGCTTGCCCGCCATGGCCCTGACCACTTCACTGTAGCGCGCTGCCTGCTCTGCCTCGCTCAGCAACCTGCCCGCTACCAGCAGTTCCATCTCAGTCCGATACAGGCCGACGCCCTCTGCACCGGCAGCAATGGCATCGTGCACGTCCGCCGACTGTTCGATATTGGCCATGACCTTCAAGCCGGGCACCGGTTCGCTCTGCTGCAGGCGTTGCCCGCCAGCCGTAAACGCAGATCGATAGCGGGACAGAGTTTCTTCAGTCGGGTCGAGGATAACCTCGCCGGTATCCCCGTTGACGAGGATCTGCGCATCCGCTGGAATGCAAGCGGGCAGTTTCTGGATATTGCCAATGACCGGGTAACCCAGGGCGCGCGCCAGAATAACAGCGTGGCAATTCGGCCCACCCTTCTCAACGATGAAGCCGATGGTATGCTGGTCTGTTTCGATCGGCAGACTTGCGCTGATTTCCTCGCCGACGAGGATATGGTCATTACCCTGCCGGCAGTGCGCGACACTGCAAGCGGCCACATCCCTGCAGTGCCGGCAGGCAACCCTGCGGTTGAGGTAACCCAGCAGGGCCTGCTGGATTTCCCTGATATCGGCACCGCGTTGCCGTAGATAGTCCGAGTCGGCGGCCTCGAACTGTTCCATGTAGCGATTCAGCTCTGTCTCGACCGCTTCTTGAGCACTACAGCCTTTTACTTCGATGACTCGCAGAAGCTGCGATCGAAACGATTCATCGGCCAGCATCAAACGATGAGCCTCGAAAATTTCTGCGTACTCCGGCCCCAGCCTTTCTTCTGATTTACGGGCCAGCACCGAGCGCTGACGCGCAAGCCACCTCAAGGAATTACTTAGACGTTGGGTTTCGCGCTGTGAACCTGCCTGGGATGCTGAACCGGGTTCGGCGTGATGCAACTCATAGAAGCAGGCCCGCCCGACAGCGATGCCCGGAGCGAGGGGGACGCCTTTTAGCCGCGTCTCAGCAGACCAACGACGCTTGGCCCGACCCATGGCCCACCACCCAGACGACCCTGGAAGCAAACACCCGTGACAGGTGCTGAATATTCGCACACCGTGCCGTCCCTCCATATAATAACTGTGGAATTATACCTTTATTATTGACCGACAACAGCAGGTATTGAGGACAGGCTGCCGAAAACCCGGTCTCAAAAACTGTAACGGCCCGATAGTCCATCCCTGTAGCCTGGGGCATGTAGTGAAACAGGGAGCGAGTCTCTCCGCAGTCGCGGGGGGCCGCGCACAGGGCCGCTTGGCATGCAGCGGAAGGACGCCGATAATGACTGCCTACCTTTGCCAACCTGCCAGGGAGACGCTGCACTGACACGGTGCCATGAGCATGCCACCCATCACCATCATTGGCTGCGGCTATGTCGGCACTCGGCTGGCCATGCAGATCAAACAGGAAGCACCCGGCCTGCTCGGCGTGGTGCACAGTGAATCGAGTGCCCGGCACCTCCAGGATATCGGCATCGGCGCCCATTCAATGGACCTGGATACTGACCCCTCGCCACCGGTGGATGAACATTGGGTGTTCTACTTCGCACCACCTGCGCCGACCGGCCAAAGCGACCAGCGCATCGGCCACTGGCTCAACAGCCTGGCAAGGCAAAGGCCGGCGAAAGTCGTGCTCATCAGCACCACCGGGGTCTATGGCGACTGTGGTGGACGCTGGATCACTGAAGCCGCGCCACTGAATCCCCAGACCGACCGTGCCCGCCGGCGGATCGATGCCGAGCAGCGGCTCACGCAATGGTGCGACGCCCGTCAGGTACCCTGTGCCATTCTCCGCGTGCCAGGCATATACGGTCCCCGACGCCTGCCCCGTGCACGGCTTGAGCGCCGTCTGCCGGTACTGGCCGAAGCGGAATCACCCTACAGCAACCGCATCCACGTGGACGACCTGATACTCGCCTGCCTGGCCGCCGCCCGCAGCAACTTCAGCGGCGTGGTCCACGTCAGCGACGGTCACCCCAGCACCATGACCGACTATTTCAACCGCGTCGCCGATGCCCTCGGCCTGCCCCGGCCGGAGCAAATCTCACTTGAGGAAGCGCAGCACAGCCTGAGCGGGGAGATGCTGAGTTATCTGGCGGAGTCCAAGCGACTGGATATCACGCGGATGCGGACTGTGCTGGGGGTGGAGCCAGACTATCCAGATCTGGATCGGGGCTTGAGCGACTGTGTGGCGTCGGAATGAGGGGTCAGACTCATTTGTCAGCGAACCCACTCAGTATTCATTTGGCATATACTAAGGTGTTGCTAAGTTACGCTGGCATAAGCATTCGGTACACGTACAGACAGGGGAAGTATCGATTTGGAACTGATTAAAGCGGAAGATATGCCCAGCATCGGTGTCGCCGAGATTGACGCCCAGCACGCGGTACTGATTGGGCTGGTCAACCGGCTGCACCAGGCCATGATACAACGCGAGGACCGCGATACCCTTGCTGCAATAATAGCGGAGCTGCTTGCGCACACGCAACGACACTTCACCTACGAAGAGCAATTAATGTCGCAGTACCAGTATCCCGAATACGCGAAGCACAAGGCGGATCACGACAAACTCATGCAACACATTACCGACCTTGCGGAACAGTTCCGCAGCGGCGATCTGCTGTTGTCCTTTGCGGTCATGGTAGACCTCAAGGCCTGGGCGACCATTCATATTGAAATATTCGATGGACCGCTTGGTATTTTCCTGGGCGAAAAAGGCTCTCAAGCCCGATGACTCGAAGCGCTTTTTAAGGTGCTCTAAAGACGCTTGCCGGCGAGGGTCGGCGTCTTGTCGGTGCGGGTTTCCAGTTTCAGGTAACTGACCAGACGAATGCTGCCGTCGCGGTGCAGCGCCTGGTGTATTTGTCCGACCGCGGCGAGGATCTCTGCCAGTTCCCCCTCGATATTGCTGCCCGACGCGTGTGTCTCGATAATGAAGTCATGGCCTTGTAGCAGTTCGACCACGCGGGTGATCTGCCGCCTGACTGAGACACCCTCGCCAATCGGTACGACCTGTAGTTCTGCGGTTGCTTTCATAAACGGAATCCTCCAGCAAGAAAAAGCCACGCAGGGATCGTTTTTTGTCCCCGCCCCGTCTTTTTACCTCGTTACGCTGAAAAATGACAATCAGAGCCGGTTGTCATCGATCTGTTGTATTCTTTAATATCGTCAGTACGCCATTGAGGAAGATTAAATATGAAACGAATAAAGGGAATGATTTTCGGTCTTTTCATCGGCATACCCTTAGGTATCTGGTTTGGCTTCAATATGGGCCAGGACCGGCCACTGCTCAGCAACCCGTTCAATGAACCCACCTTCCAGGAATCCCTCAAGAAGACGAGTGAGAATTTAATCGAAAAGGGTGGTGAAGTGCTGGAAAAGAGCGGCCAGGCCTTGCAGAACAAAGCAGAGGAAGAGGTAGATGAATTTGAGCTGCCGACCCCTGAACCTCCACCGCAGTAAACGCGGCAACAACCGTGCTCTGACGATCGCCTGTCAAAGGTCGGGGTTCCCCTGTAGGAGCGCCGCCCTCCGCTGCGATTGTTACCGCACAACATCGCGGTCGAGTCTGATTTTCATCGGTCACCGGTCCCTTCAATCAGGATATTACGCCCGGCCTGATTGAAAAAATACAATGCCTCCGGCTTGATATAAAAAACGGCCGCATCAGCATTGGGCTTGTTAAACTGCCCTGGCAGGCGTGCGATGGAGAGCTGGTCAGTATGCACCTGCCCTGCCCCCGGCAAAGACAAATAGGCCAGGGTCTCATGGCCAATAAACTCGACTGCTTCGACATTTGCTTTCAATTCAAAACTCGCTTGCCTTGGCGCGCATGCAAATGCTTCCGGCCGGATGCCCGTATAAACATCCTGCCCGGAATATGGCACGAGCTTTTCGTACGCCTGTCGTTCCAGGACCAGGCTGATCTGTTGGCCACCCAGATTGACACCTAGCCTTCCATCTCCCCTGTCGATCAACTCAGACGGCAGGATATTCATACCCGGGCTGCCAATGAACTTTGCCACGAAACTATTCTTCGGGTGCTGGTAAAGTTCCTGCGGGGTACCGATTTGCTGCAACTCGCCGTGATCGAGCACCACCACCCGATCCCCCAAAGTCATTGCCTCGACCTGATCATGCGTCACGTACAGGCTGGTTGTCTTGAGGCGTTTCTGGATACGTGAAATTTCCGCGCGTATCTGCGCACGCAGACTGGCATCCAGATTCGATAAAGGTTCATCCAGTAAAAATACGCTGGGATCCCGCACCAGAGCACGCCCCATGGCGACACGTTGCCGCTGGCCACCGGATAACTGTCCGGGTCTGCGATCCATTATTTCCGACAACTGCAGCATGTCAGCGATTTCGCCGACCCTGGCCTTGATTTGATCTTTTGCTGTATGTGACATGTGCAAGGGAAACTCAAGATTGCCGCGCACTGTCATGTGTGGATACAGGGCGTAATTCTGAAACACCATGGCAACATTACGCTGTTGTGGCGTCTGCTGATTCACCTTCTTTCCATCGATGAGTATTTCGCCCTCACTGGCGTTTTCCAGGCCCGCCAACAGTCGCAACAGGGTCGATTTACCACAACCCGAGGACCCGACCAGCACCACCAGCTCACCATCCTCTATCGTCAAGGCAATATCTTTTACCGCCCAGGTACCGTTCTCAAAGCGCTTGCTGATATTCCTCAATTCAACGCTGGCCACAGCTCACCCCTTAACACCCGTGGTCGCCACACCTTGCACAAACCAGCGCTGAAACAGCACAAAAATCAGCAACACCGGCGTTACCATCATGACACCGAAGGCAAAAATATCGCCCCACTGCAAGGGCGGCAGGGAATAAAATGTGGCGATGCCCAGAGGCAGGGGTCGAACCGCTTCACTATGAGTCACCATCAACGGCCACAGTAAGGCACCCCACTGGGTTAGAAAGCTCAGGATCGCCACGGTCGCGAATACCGGTTTGGCATTGGGTGCCACAATACGAAAAAATATCCGCCATGGCCCTGCCCCGTCGATGCGTGCTGCTTCTTCCAGCTCTCTGGGCAACCCCAGAAAAAAGGTATAAAACAGGTAAATGGAAAAGGCGTTGGCTATAAAAGGGATGATTTGCACCCAGTAGGTGTCGCGCCAGCCTAACAGCGTCACTTCATAGAACAAGGGCACGGCAATGGCTTCCAGGGGGATAATCATTAAAGCAATAACCACCAGTAACAGCCAGTCCCTGCCCGGCCACTGCAAGCGGGCAAAGGCATAGGCAGCCAGCGAATTAACCAGCAGACCACCTGCCACAATACATACGCTGATGAATGCCGAATTAAACAGGTAACGTGTAAATGGCACCCGTGCAAATACATCCCGATAGTTGAACCAGCCGAACTCGGCGGGAAGCAAGCTGCCTGAACGAGCGGCTTGCACCAGCACCTGGTCATCCGGCTTGAAACTGCCGAACAACATCATAGCCACCGGAACGAGAAACGCGAATGCAAACGCCGCAAGCAACAGATAGACTGACAGCGTTCCGACACGGCGTTTGAAGATCATTCAATCACCCTTTCGTGTCTGGCCACAGCCCGCTGCAACAGCGTGATCAGCAGTACGACAGTGAAAAACACCACGGTCATGGCAGCGGCCCTGGCCACCTGCTGACTGCCGAAGGCGCTGTTCACCGCCTCATACATGACGGTGGTTGTGGCATAGTTCGGACCGCCCTGCGTCATGATCTGCACCTGATCGAACAAACGGAACGCCAGAATAGTGGTCACCAGAACAACAAAGATGATGGCATTACGCAGCTGAGGCAGGGTGATACAGACAAACTGCTGCCATCGGTTGGCACCATCCACCCTCGCCGCCTCATACAGCTCATGCGCTATGCCCTGCAAAGCAGCTAACAGAATCACCATCTGAAAGCCCACGCCCTGCCAGATGGACGTCAGGCTTATCGCGGGTAACGCCCAGACAGGATCGTGCAAAAAATCCCGCGCCTGCCAGGCGCCCAGTGTGATTGTTTCCAGCACCTGGTTTAACAGACCTTGCGGGCCGGGCGCAAAGACAATAATCCACACCACGGCCACCAGCGAGAGCGGAAACACCACCGGCATAAAAAATAAGCTGCGGAAAATAACCATGCCGCGCAAGGGCTGGTTGACCAGCAGCGCCAACAGCAGTGCCAGAGCGGTCTGCAGCGGCACCACGATTAATGCGAATAGCGAATTATTGCGTAATGCCGCTAGAAACGCCTGATCACTGAAAATACGCTGATACTGGCTAAAGCCCATGAACTCCAGCGGCAGAGGCGAACCGAGTCGAAGATTGGTGAAGGAGAGGATGACCGACAAAACGAAAGGCAGCAATACAAAGCACGACAAACCCAGCAAGGCCGGTGAGGCGAACAGCCAGGCCAGCCGAGCGTCCCGATTAACCGTTTGATGGCCGGCAGACGTCATTGCGGCAAGAACGGATAGCCTTGATTATCGCGAATGTCCTGATCTATTTTCTGCGCCGCAACATCCAGCGCCTGTTTCGCGTCACCACCATTGCGTATCTGTTGAAAGGCATTTTGAAACTCTGTTGTAATCACAGGATAAGCCGGAGTTTTCGGCCGCGGTACCGAAACGCCTTGCATCAGCTGCCCGGCAAACAAAGCCAATGGCCCTTGCCTGCTATAGAGTGTCGACTGCTGTACAGCACTTTTCGTCCCGGGCACAGCCCCATTGGCATCACACATGGCGAGAACTTCATCGGTCTGCATCAAAAAGTCGATGAATTTCGCCGCCACCCGGGGATGCCGGCTGTGACGCGAAATACCCCAGTTCCAGGAACCCTGGCCGGTGCGGCTGCCTTGACCAAAATCCGGCAGCGGCAATACGAGCAGGTCCTCTTTATGAACATTTCGATAACGTTCATATTCCCAGTGCCCAACCCAGGACAGGGCTACCCGCCCACGGGTAAAAGCGGCATCATCCAGATTGGCATCGACATAACCCCGCTGAATCCAGCTTTGTAACTGTTGCATGGCAGAAACGGCCGCCGGGCTGTTGATGGTGCCGTCACTGACCTGGTAACTTCGCCGGTCGATCAAGTCCGCACCCGCAGACTGCAGTACAGGGGAAAATCCATAGCTATACCATTCACCCGAATAGTTCAGCTTGAGGTCCAGCACGCTTTGATCATCATCCATCGCCGCCAGTTGCCCGAGGATCTGATTGAACTCGTCAATCGACCAGGCATCCGCGGCAGATGCCGGAATGCGCGCCCCGATCTTTTGCAGCGCGCCTTTTCGCGCATACAGCCCCAGCCCGGAATCGTACACCCCGACACTGTAGAGATGTTGTCCGTAGCTGCCCTGTGCCACGATAGACGGTAACAGGTCATCCAGCAAAGAACGCGGCAACACATCTTCCAGGGGCATGAGATGCTGCTGCCAGATGTAGTTATAAAGATAGGGCCCGTCGAACTCCAGCACATCCGGCAAATCACCCGCCAATGCCGCGGCCTGGACTTGCGCGTTGTAATCACGTTCGGGGATGAAAGTGAGCTTCAGCTGTGCGTTATCGGATTGTTGATTGTAGCGCTCAAGCTGCGCCTGCAGAACCTGCCTTTCCGCTTCCTGACCGGCATGCGCCCAGACGTGCAGAACCGTCAGATCGG
>JAUXDG010000227.1 GCA_030618475.1 Gammaproteobacteria bacterium
CCCTCTCTTGCTGCGCAATTCACCTTGTGAGAAATTCAGGGCCAGCCCTCCGGCAATGAAAAACTGTTGTCTTGCAGATATACTTCGAGCATGAGCAGCTGCCAATACCTGAACAATCAATTTCTGATCGCCATGCCGGGTCTGAAAGACCCGAACTTCTTTCACTCAGTCACCTATATCTGCGAACACAATGAGCAGGGCGCGCTGGGCCTGGTTATTAACAGGCCGCTGGATATGCAACTGGGTGAAATTCTGCAGCATATCCAGCTGCAACATTCAGAGCCCGAGGCACGCCGGATTCAGGTCCATCTCGGTGGACCGGTACAACAGGATCGCGGCTTTGTTGTACACGAACCGCTGGGTGACTGGGAAGCCACGCTGAAAGTCACCGACCGCATTGGCATTACTTCTTCGATCGATATACTGCAGGCCATCGCCAACAATGAAGGGCCGGAGCGCTCGCTGATCACACTGGGTTACGCGGGCTGGGGCGCAGGCCAGTTGGAACAGGAAATGGCGGAAAACGCCTGGCTGAGCGGCCCTGCCGATCCCGACATTCTGTTCAACAGGCCGGATGAGGAGCGCTGGAGGGCGGCAGCGGCATCACTCGGTGTCGACCTGGACTTACTGTCCGGAGAAGCAGGTCACGCTTAATCCGCATTAATGACAACGACCACCACAGCTCATCAGACACTGCTCGGTTTTGATTACGGACGCAAGCGCATCGGCGTAGCCGTTGGACAGCAGCTCACACGCTCAGCGACCGCATTGACCACGGTGCGGGCCCACGATGGCAAGCCGGACTGGTCCGTAATCAGCCATTTGATCGAAGAGTGGCAACCGGACGCACTGGTGGTCGGAATTCCGTATCATATGGACGGCACTGAACAGGATATGACCCAGGCTGCGCGACGTTTTTGCCGTCAGCTGGAAGGCCGCTATCGATTACCCGTGTATCAGGCGGATGAAAGATTGACTTCCTATATCGTGGAATCCAGCCTGTCAGGAGACAGCGATGCCCATCAGGATATTGACCCGCTGGCGGCACGGCTTATTCTTCAGGACTGGCTACAACAGAAAGAATCACAACAGTGAGCAAACAGTACGATATCCCGGCACTCATCGCTCAGATGGCTGATGAGCTGGAACAGAAACTCGACATCAACGAGCAGACAGCCATGGTAGGCATTCATACCGGTGGCGTCTGGATTGCGCGGCAACTGCACAGAATACTCAAGATACAGCCGCCTCTAGGTGCCCTGGATATCTCATTCTACCGCGATGACTTTACACGTATCGGTATGAATCCCCAGGTCAAACCGTCAGATCTGCCGTTTACGCTGGACGAGCGGAATATCATCCTGGTGGATGACGTGTTACATACCGGGCGCACCATCCGCGCAGCAATGAACGAACTGTTCGATTACGGCCGACCTGCATCGATTGTACTGGTAACACTGGTTGAGCGCAGTGGACGGGAGCTCCCCATCGAAGCGAATGTTGTCGGCCTGCACATGGAACTCGGCCGCGACGAACACATAAAACTCAGTGGACCCGATCCGTTGGCGCTGGAGACGAAAAGCAACACATGAGTGTCAGTAACCTCCAGATCCGTAAAGACGGCCGATTACGCCACTTCCTGTCCACTGAGGGATTGAACCGCGGTTTGTTGACGGAAATACTGGATACCGCAGAATCCTTTGCCGGAGTTACCGAACAATCCGTAAAAAAGGTGCCCCTGCTGCGCGGCAAAACCATCGTCAACCTGTTCTTCGAAGCCAGCACCCGCACCCGCACCACCTTTGAACTGGCGGCCAAACGACTGTCCGCGGACGTATTGAACATTAACATCGGCGCCTCCGCCACCGTCAAGGGTGAAACCCTGCTGGATACGCTGCGCAATCTGCAAGCCATGCACGTCGATATGTTTGTGGTGCGCCATGCCGATAGTGGTACAGCGCATTTCATTGCCCGCCATGTACTACCCCACGTCAGCGTCATCAATGCGGGTGATGGCCGGCACGCCCACCCGACGCAGGCGATGCTGGATATGTTTACCATACGCCGGGAAAAAGGTGCCGACTTTGGACGTCTGTCGGTAGCCATCGTGGGCGATATCGCGAACTCACGTGTGGCGCGCTCGCAGATTCACGCCTTGAACCTGCTCAACACCGGTGATGTGCGCATTATCGCGCCACGCACCCTCATTCCGTCCCATATCGAATCCCTGGGTGTTCGGGTCTTCCACGACTTGCGCGAAGGACTGCGTGATGCAGACGTGGTTATCATGCTGCGCCTGCAACGCGAGCGTATGAAAGGTACCGTGATACCCAGTGAGCACGAATACTACCAGCTGTACGGCCTGACAGAAGAGAAACTGTCCATGGCCAGGCCGGACATCACTGTCATGCACCCGGGCCCCATTAATCGCGGCGTGGAAATGGACTCCCAGGTCGCCGATGGTCCACGCTCGGTCATACTGCAACAAGTTACCTACGGCATTGCTGTGCGTATGGCGGTGATGTCAATGGCCATGCAACAAAAACACTCTCAGGATGGCGATGCCTGAAGCAAACATCAAAATTTCCGCTGGCCGGCTGATTGACCCCCGCAAGCAGATCGACGATCTGCTCGACCTCTATATTGCCGATGGCCGTATTGCCGCGATTGGCGCAGCACCGGATGGCTTTTCTGCGGACATAGAACTGGATGCAAGCGGCCTGGTAGTCATCCCCGGACTCATCGATTTGTGCGCCCGTTTGCGTGAACCCGGGCAGGAACACAAGGCAAGCATCGACAGCGAATGTCAGGCTGCAGCGGCAGGCGGGATCACGACACTGTGTTGCCCACCGGACACGGACCCGGTTATTGATACGCCGGCGGTGGTAGAACTGATTCGACACCGCACGCAACAGGCCGGTGCGGCTCGCGTCGTCACACTGGGTGCCTTGACAAGGGGACTGCGTGGTGAACAACTGAGTGAAATGGCTGCCCTGCAACAGGCCGGCTGTGTCGGTGTCAGCAACGCTTTGAAGCCGCTGGCTTCGACACTTGTCGAGCGGCGGGCATTCGAGTACGCCGCCACCTTCGGTTTAACCGTGTTTCTATACGCCGACGATGCAGCACTGTCCGCCAACGGCTGCATACACGAAGGCCAGCTCTCAACGCGCCTGGGCCTGCCCGGCATTCCGCAAGCCGCAGAAACGGTGGCAGTAGCCCGTGACCTGGCATTGATCCAGCAAACCGGGGTACGGGCCCATTTCTGCAGGTTGACCACCCAGCACGCGGTACGCATGGTAGCGCGCGCCCAGTTCGATGGCGTACCGGTCAGCGCTGATGTTGCCATACCCCATCTTTACCTCAGCGAACTGGATACCATCGAATTCGGTGCGGATTATCATTTTATTCCGCCGCTACGCACCCAGGAAGATCGTGAAGGGCTCAGGAAAGGACTGATCAGCGGGACATTGTCGGCACTCTGCTCCGACCACCAGCCACACGAGCCGGATGCAAAGCTGGCACCTTTTCCTGCTACCGAACCAGGCGCTTCGGGCCTGGATTCGCTGCTATCACTCACCCTGAAACTGGTGGAGGAGCATCAGAACTTATTGCCGGATGCCATTGCACGTGTCACCAGCGGTCCGGCAAGAATCCTCAACATTCCCTATGGCGATCTGGCTGTCGGGCGTGCGGCCGACATCTGCATTTTCGCCCCCGACGAAAGCTGGCGCCTGGATGAAGCCAGCATGAACAGCCAGGGTAAAAACACGCCTTTCCGTGGCTGGGAGATGCCAGGCCGGGTACGCTACACCCTGCGCGACGGACAAATCATTTTCACCGGCGAAACCTCATGAGCAACAAATCGCAGCGTGGAACCATTTACCTGGAATCAGCACAGGTGCTTTCTCACCAGGCCTATGACGGTGACCAGTATGTATTACGGGTACAGGCAGCGGATTGCGCGGCCGCCGCCCGGGCTGGCCAGTTCGCGCACCTGAGCTGTGACCCTATGCTGGCCATGCGCAGGCCCGTCTCTATCATGCGGGTCGATGCCCGACAGGGCTGGGTCGATTTTCTATATAAGGCGGTAGGACAAGGCACGATCCTGCTATCGCAACGAAAGCCCGGCGAAAACATCAGCGTGCTGGGCCCGATCGGTCAAGCGTTTGAAGCTGATCCGGGCAGGCCACGCAGCCTGCTGCTGGGTGGTGGCATCGGCATGCCACCGATGATTTTTCTTGCCGAACAGCTGAAACGACAGGCCGGCCAGCAACCATTGGTATTACTGGGCTCGGAAGTCCCGTTTCCGTTCAGGCAACAACCCTCACGGATTCTCGTACCCGGCATCCCGGACGGCGTCATCGCGGCGATGCCGCTGCTGGAAGACTG
>JAUXDG010000186.1 GCA_030618475.1 Gammaproteobacteria bacterium
TAAGGGAATATTCGTAACACATAACGAACCTCCTTGCGTAGCGGATCGGTCACACCGCACTCCCATTTAGTTCCAATGGAAATAGATCTGTGCTATCGCGTCCTGGTCTATTTTCATACTTTTAATAACTGGTAATTCGTCAGGGACAGGGACAAATAAGTATGAAAAGTGTCTAACACTGTTAAGCAAGGAACCCAGAGGGGAAGCCGGGCGTGCGAATCCAGTGAGATTCGATGAGGGGATAGATTAATGAGTGACACCACAGCCATTTTTTCAGCACTGATTGAAAGTGACCGAGCGCACCGCGAGCAGTATCAATGGCAAGGCAATTTTCTGGAATACCTGGAAAAAGTCAAAGCCGATCCATCCATTCCAAAGCTCGCCCACACGCGCATCTACGATGCCATTATGAGCCAGGGTGTAAGAAACATCAGCGCCATTAACGATCCACTCATCTGGAGTTCCTGCAGGACACGCTACACAAGGCCTACCTGGAGATGCTGGAGAAGGAAATCACCAAAGCGTTCGTTTACTCCTTCGAGGAGCAGGCGGAAGCGCTGTATCAGAACTATCTCGACCATACCGAGGCCTATGTCAACAAGACCCGCGTCAAGGACCGTAATACCGGCGAAGAGCTGCAGGCGGACGAAAGCTTCCTGAAATCGGTCGAGGAACAGATCGCGGTGGTAGGTAGTAGCGCACAAGGCTTCCGCCAGGAGGTCATGGCCTATCTCTGGGCCAAGATCCGGCGGGGTGAAAGCGTCAACTATCAGTCCTATGAACCGCTGAAAGAAGCAATCGAGAAAAAACTAATGAGTTCGGTACGCGAGATGAGCCGAATCATTACCAAAGCGCGAACCCGCGATGAGGAACAGACCAGCAAGTACAACGACCTGGTCAAGGCCTTGCTCGAACGTGGTTATAACGAGCACTCGGCAGAGGTGGTGTTGAAGTATGCCGCCAACAATTTGTGGAAAGATTGATGCCACATGGAGGATGCGAGTACCATGACCGATACCGTCTTCCAGCCCTACTCCGAGTCAGACGCCCTGCGATTCGACCGTAGTGCAGGCGACCGTCTGCGGCACCGTCAAAAAGTTCGTCAGGCGATACGCGATAACATAACCGACATCATTGCCGAGGAATCCATCATCGGCCAAAGCCGTGACAAGATCATCAAGATACCGATCCGAGGCATTCGCGAATACCAGTTCATTTTCGGCGAAGACAATCCGGGCGTCGGCAGCGGAGACGGTAATACCCAAACCGGTCAAGTCATTGAAGAGCTAAGCGGGTCGTGTCCAGGCTGTCTGACGATGAAAACTGGAGCAGGGTGAAAGACACCCTGCTGCAAAACACCGGCATGGCCGGCGTGCCCGTCATCCGTATCATTGATGCCGACTATCAGCGTAGCCGCATGCTATACCTTGAGCACGAGCACGACGGCCGTGACCTGCAGACAGAATACAGGCAGCATACCATGAAATACCTGTACCACCTCTGGGGTAGAAAAGTGGTATTGGCGACGAGGATGCAGGAACAGCCAATCAGCTTTGCCTATGGAGAGGATGGAGTTGAAGCGTGGGACAAGGCCTACAAGTCAGGGCAGCCTGCGTAACGTTAACACACGCGATCAGTGTAACTTCTGTAAAGCGTTCGAGGCTAATCCATAGACTGGTAATGGATTAGGTAAGCTCAGTGCTCTCCCTGGTCTATAGTCATAGATACCTGACTGAACAGATTCGCAGGGCAGGTGGCTTATGCGGCTGCAACGGTGGAATACGGTGACGAGTGTTGGACAGTACGTCAAGAGCTTGCTGCTGCTGGAGTTGTTGAGGGGCATGCTGTTGACGGGCAGACACCTGTTTTCCCGGAAAATTACCGTTCAATACCCCGAGGAGAAAACGCCTCAGTCTGTCAGGTTCCGGGGTCTGCATGCACTGCGCCGTTACCCCAACGGGGAAGAGCGTTGTATTGCCTGCAAATTATGCGAGGCGGTCTGCCCGGCCCTGGCCATCACGATCGACTCGGAGTTGAACGATGACGGAACGAGACGAACCACCCGTTACGATATCGATCTCTTCAAGTGCATCTACTGCGGCTTTTGCGAGGAAGCCTGTCCGGTGGACGCCATTGTCGAAACCCGTATCTTCGAGTACCACTTCGAAGAGCGTAGCGAGAGCATAATGACCAAAGAACAACTGCTGGCGGTCGGGGATCGCGAAGAAGCGCAGATAGCCGCCGATCGTGCGGCGGATGCCGCCTACCGCTAATCGCCCGCAAGCTAAACGGTTTGCTGCAGACGCGCCAGCACCGCGCCGATTATGCAATACACCCAGCAGTGTTTTGCTATAGTTATAAAAGGTACAAGTTGTACACACCCGGTACAAATGATTCAGGGCGATACTCGCTCCAGAGGCAGGGGGTGTTTCAGAAACACGCGATTATGCGTGGAGGAGGTTGGTATCATGAACATCCGATGCACGATGGATCCTATCAGCTGGCACGAAGTGAGCAATCTGGATACAGCACCATGCCTCTACGAAGGAGACGGGGAAAACGGTATCGAGATCTACTTCGAAAACGAGGAGGATCGGCAGATCTATCTCGCCCTTGGTCAAGACCATAGGATTGTTTTGCAGAGCAACGACTCAGATGATTACGTTGCGGAAGGCTGAACGTTCCCTCTGATCAATGGTGTCACACGCCATTGATGGAGGACAGCGTGAAGAGGTTGTCCTGCGCTACCATGAGCGGACCAAGCATTACCTTGATCACTATGCGCGTGCCCTCGGCTACCTGGACTGGCTCACCCAGCCGGACCCTTTCCGCCGTTTCGATGGCGCCGGGTTGGTTCACCTGGATGAATCACCGGCCGGGCCCGAACCCTCCTATGACACGCTGTTCGGCCCCGGCATTATCGCCCCCGAACCCCTCAATCGCGCCACCATCTCCCAGCTGTTTTTCGACAGTCTGGCGCTGTCTGCCTGGAAAACTGTGGGAACCACACGCTGGTCGCTGCGGGTCAATCCTTCCAGCGGCAACCTGCACCCGACCGAGGGTTATCTGGTCACCGGCCCGATCGATGGCCTGACCGAACAGGCCGGTGTGTTTCATTATGCGCCGTACGAACATGCCCTGGAAGAACGTTTCGTGTTATCGCCAGCGCTGTGGCAGACACTGACCCATGATCTACCGGATGGCGTCTTACTGGTGGGGCTTTGCAGTATCTATTGGCGGGAGTCCTGGAAATACGGTGAACGTGCGTTTCGTTACTGCCAACACGATGTAGGGCATGCGATGGCCGCAGTGACGATCGCTGCACGCATATTAGGGTGGCGAACTGTTTTGCTTGGGCGGCCGGAGGATGCCTCCATCGCCACTTTGCTCGGTGTCGATGGGCAGCAGGGAATTGAAGCTGAACACCCGGACTGTCTGATTGCGGTCTTGCCTGGCGCTAGTATCGGCGATGTCGAATGGGTCCGTGCCTGGGACGTGCCTCCAGAGGTGTTGGAAGTACTGGGGGAGACTGCGCCTGCCGGCGTTCCCAAGCCACTGAGTCAGGATCATCACAACTGGGAAGTGATCGACACCGTCTCGGAAGCATCGATCAAGACGCAATCATCGGACGCAGACCTCTGGTACCAGCCCGAAGCAGCGGCCTCCCTGGGCGAGCCACGATATGCCGCATTATCCGCGCGCCAGATTGTCCGCCAGCGACGCAGCGCTCTGGCCATGGATGGCTGCACGGATATCACACGCAACACCTTCTACCGAATGTTGAAAAGTATTATACCCGATACCAATCCTGTCGCTTTCCAGCCACTTTCCTGGAGGCCTTGTGTGCATCCCGCTGTCTTTGTCCACCGGGTTACCGGCCTGGCGCCGGGACTCTACCTGCTGGTGCGGCAACCGGCTGCGCTTGAACCGCTCATGGGGTGTATTGCCAGAGAGTTTGTGTGGGAACGCGCCGAAGACTGCCCGTCCGGTCTCACCCTGTATTGCTTGCAGGAGGGTGATTTCCGGTCTGTGGCGCGGACAGTCTCGTGCCATCAGGACATTGCCGGCGATGGTGCTTTCTCACTCGCTATGCTGGCGGAATTCGAGGCGCCGCTGCTCGAACACGGCGCCTGGTTCTATAAACGCCTCTATTGGGAAACGGGCGTTATCGGCCAGGTGCTGTACCTCGAGGCGGAGGCGGCCGGCATTAGCGCCACCGGCATCGGCTGTTTCTTCGACGATGTAATGCACGAGCTGCTCGGTATCCGTGACCGGCGTTTCCAGAGCCTCTATCACTTCACAGTGGGTGGGCCTGTCGAGGACCCGCGCTTGAGTACCGACTTGGCCTACGCCCATAAACTTGTTCATACGCCAGGATCTTATGGCGTTGCTTCGGGGTGATCCACCCGAACAGAATGCGTCAGAAAATGGCAGCTATACCTGGTGTGAAAGGTTATGGGACAGCAATGAATCTGACGCCTTTGATTTCACAGTGGAAATATCGAAGACCACAGCGCCGGTTTGGGATTCCTTGTGACCGCAACCGGCCACCCCGCTGTATCCCGCATCCAGACTGCGGTTTTCGCGCACACTGCGTAAGCGAATCGAGCGGCTATACTCAAGACATCCATAACACCACCCACCAACAAGCGGCGCAATATAACTTGCCGCCGCAATTCAGGGGAACTGTCATAGGAGGTGTGCCATGGCCTGGCGAGAACGAACTGCTGAAGAAACCTACAGCGATGAAGAGACCGAGCAACGACTGAAAGAGGAACTGCCGCTCTGGTACCTGGAAAACGGCTGGATACGCCGCAAGTACAAAACCAGTAGCTGGAAAGCCACGCTGATGGTGGTGAATACCATCGGCCACCTGGCGGAAGCCGCTTTTCACCATCCCGATCTAACAGTGTCTTATGCCTTTGTCATTGTGAAACTGAAGAATCACGCGGCCAAGGGCATCACCGACAAGGATTTCGCCCTCGCCCGTAAAATCGAGGAAGTGATCCAGTGGCAGCCCGGGCTCGAAGAGGGCCCGCTGGAAGGCACGCCGGACGACCCGCGCTTCAAGTACATCAAGTACGACACGCCCGCCGCCGGTACCGACAACTGATTCGAGGACAGAACCGTGAACGAAGACACCTTCAACAAGGAAATCCGCAAGTTTCTCAAAAAGGTCGGCATCACCTGCCAGCGCGAAATCGAAAAAGCGGTTTGGACAGGCCTGGAGAAAGGCGAGCTGAAAGGCAACGAACACTTTCCGGTGAATATGACGCTTAGCCTGAAAGCGCTGGACCTGAGTATTTCCATCGACGACGAAATCGCGCTGGAGTAGCCGAAAAAACAGACCACGTCCGCGCATGTGGTCTGGGTGGCGAATCCCTATTCATGCGGCAAAAGGGTAGGGAAGCTTGCGCCATATAATTTATCGCGATTACGCAGGAGATATTGTGGTGCTGGGTCCCAGGGAAACGTCTCAACCATCTGCTGAGCGGTCCACTGGGCGGATGTTCGGTCACGTTGAAGTGGACAACTTCATGCCATTCATGTCTAAGCACGAGGAATACATAATACATTCAAGATTCGAAATGTCGCCGTAGGCACAGTGAAGAAGTCGACCGATACCAAGTCTTTACTATGATTGTTCAGGAAGGTCCGCCACGTCTGCGATGGCGGCTTAGCCCATCTTTGTCACTGTATTGAATAATTAGCATGATAATCAATGTATTGTAATTTTAAATTGTTCGTTATGTCACTGCTGTTTGTAAACCTTATGGTGTAACAACCGTCTTTTCTGCCTTACCAGGCAACCACTCCAGCGCCAGCGCTCTCAGAAGTTGTTGCTGATCGGCATTCGGTCGGCAGCTCTTGCGTATGTGTATCTGTTCGCCCGCCTCACCACGCAGGC
>JAUXDG010000178.1 GCA_030618475.1 Gammaproteobacteria bacterium
GGACTGGGAAACGCTGCCCTACGACAGCTTTTCCCCGCACCAGGACATCATCTCCGAACGGCTGCAAACCCTGCAGCGCCTGCCGACCCTGAAAAAAGGCATTTTACTGGTGCCGGTGGCCACGCTGTTGCAGCGCCTGCCGCCGCCCGGCTTTCTCGATCAGTACAGCCTGATGCTGGATACCGGCAGCACACTGGATCTTGACGCCATGCGCGGCCGGCTGCAGAAAGCCGGCTACCGTTGTGTGTCACAGGTTATGGAGCACGGTGAATTCGCGGTTCGCGGTTCGATACTGGATCTGTTCCCCATGGGCGCCCGGGTGCCGTTTCGTATCGACCTGTTCGATGATGAAATCGAATCCATACGCACGTTTGACCCGGACAGCCAGCGTTCGGTGGAAAAAGTCGATCAGGTCCGGCTGCTGCCGGCACACGAGTTCCCGGTAGACGAGGCCGCCATTACCCGCTTCCGGCAAGCCTACCGCAGCCGCTTTGAAGGCGATCCCCAACGTTCCCTGATCTATCGTGACGTCAGTAACGGCCTGATACCCAATGGCATCGAATACTACCTGCCGCTGTTTCTGGAACAGACCGCCAACCTGTTCGATTACCTGCACCACACCGCCTGCCTGGTTGAAAGCGAACAGGCAGGCGCTGCCATGGAACATTTCCGTGATGAAGTCGCCGAGCGCTACGAGTCACTGCGGCACGATATCGAACACCCCCTGTTACCCCCCGAACAGCTCTATCTGTCCGAGTCCGAAACCGCCGCGGCAACGTCCGCCTATGCCCGCATTGAACTACAGCGGGCCGAGGCCCTGGATACCGACACAGAGGCCATAAACTTCGCCACCCGGGCATTGCCCGCGCTGCTGGTCAAGGCCCGTGCCGAACGTCCGGCCGGTGCCGTGCAGGATTTTCTCGCCGGTTTTGCCGGGCGCACGTTGATCTGTGCCGAATCTGCAGGACGGCGTGAAACGCTTATCGGGCAATTGCGGGAGTTTGGCCTGCGCCCGCGTGTGGTCGAAGGCTGGCAGGCCTTCCAGACGTCGGACGACGCCCTGGCGATTACTGTGGCGCCGCTGGAACTGGGTGCCTGGCTGGATGTGGATCCGGCCCTGGCCATCATTACCGAAGCCCAGCTGTTCGGTGAGCGCGCCCTGCAGCAACGCCGTCGACGGCCCAGGCGTGATGCGGATGTCATTATCCGCAACCTCACCGATCTGAGTGTCGATGCACCGGTGGTACACGAAGACCATGGCGTGGGCCGCTACCTCGGCCTGCAGAAACTGTCGGTGGGCGGGTTTGAAGCGGAATTTCTGACGCTGCAGTATGCCGGCAACGACAAGTTGTATGTCCCGGTCGCCTCCCTGCACCTGATCAGCCGTTATACCGGCTCGTCACCGGAAAACGCACCGCTGCACAAACTGGGCAGTGATCACTGGCAGAAAGCGCGTAAGAAGGCGGCACAACGCATCCATGACGTGGCGGTGGAGCTGCTGGATATCTACGCCCGTCGTGCGGCGCGTCAAGGCCATGCCGCGCACATCGATGCCGAGGAATACAGCGCCTTTGCCAGCGCCTTCCCGTTCGAGGAAACCCCGGACCAGGCGCAGGCGATCGAAGCCGTAGTCGATGATCTGGTCTCGGCACGACCCATGGATCGGGTGACCTGTGGCGATGTCGGTTTCGGCAAAACCGAAGTCGCCATGCGGGCGGCCTTTGTCGCCGCGCAATCCGGGCGCCAGGTGATCGTGCTGGTGCCGACCACCCTGCTCGCCCAGCAGCATTACCAGAACTTCTGCGACCGTTTTGCCGACTGGCCGATCAGCATCGAGGTGTTGTCGCGCTTCCGCAGCAAAAAACAGCAGAACGGCATCATCGCCCGCTTCGCCAGTGGCAGCATCGATATCCTCATCGGCACACACAAGCTCCTGCAGGATGATGTAAAGCCGAAAAACCTCGGCCTGGCCATCATCGACGAAGAACACCGTTTCGGCGTGCGCCAGAAAGAAAAGCTCAAGGCGCTGCGCGCCGAAGTGGACCTGCTGACCCTGACGGCGACACCGATTCCACGCACCCTCAACATGTCCCTGTCGGGTCTGCGCGACCTGTCCATCATCGCCACGCCACCGATGCAACGACTCGCCGTCAAGACCTTCATCACCGAGTGGAACAAGGCCACCATACGCGAAGCCTGTCTGCGTGAAATCACCCGCGGCGGCCAGGTGTATTTCCTGCATAATGAAGTCGAGAGCATCGAGAAAATTGCCCGTGAACTGCGCGAACTGGTTCCCGAGGCCAGCATTGAAATCGCCCACGGGCAAATGCGTGAACGCGACCTCGAACAGGTCATGCTCGACTTTTATCACCGTCGCTTCAATATCCTGTTGTGCACTACCATTATCGAAAGCGGTATCGACGTGCCGACCGCCAATACCATCCTCATCAATCGCGCCGACCGGCTGGGTCTGGCCCAGCTGCACCAGTTGCGCGGCCGTGTCGGTCGTTCGCACCACCGCGCCTATGCCTACCTGATCGTGCCGCACCGCAAAGCCATGACCGATGATGCCATCAAGCGCATCGAAGCGATTGAATCACTCGAGGACCTCGGCGCCGGCTTCACACTGGCGACCCACGACCTGGAAATCCGCGGCGCCGGCGAACTGCTCGGTGACGAACAGAGTGGCCAGATCCAGGAAATCGGCTTTACGCTGTACAGCGAACTGCTTGAACGCGCCGTGGAAGCCTTGAAAGCGGGACGGGAACCGGGGCTGGACCGTCCCCTGAACCACGGGCCGGAAGTCGATCTGCATCTCCCGGCCCTGATACCGGACGATTATCTGCCGGACGTCCACGGCCGACTGATCCTGTACAAGCGCATTGCCAGCGCAGCCGACAAGGATGATCTGCGCGAACTGCAGGTGGAAATGATAGACCGCTTCGGCTTGCTGCCCGACGCCGTGAAACATTTGTTCAGTATCACCGAACTCAAACTCAAAGCGGTGCCGCTCGGCATCAGCAAGATTGACGTCGGTGAAAGCAGCGGACGCCTGCTCTTCGGTCCACAACCGAATGTCGACCCCGGCGCGATTATTCAACTGATCCAGACCAAGCCCGCTCACTACAGTCTGGATGGTTCCGATAAAATCCGCTTCCAGCTCGATATGGCATCGCCTGAACAACGGCTTGCAAGTGTCAGCGCCTTGCTGGACAGCTTGAGCACCAAAACCGACTAGCCAGGATTTCAAGGGGTCAGAGTACTTGAAATCTTCACTGAATAAGATTTTCAAGGGGGCAGCGCAGGATTTCAAGTACTCTGACCCCTTGAAAACCCCTTAAAGATTGTGTTCGCAAAAGATGTTAAAGTACACGCTGTTACCTGGGAACACAGCGGGTCTATAGGAAATGCCCTGTGCTTGGAATCCTTTGTGACCTTCGTGTCGTTGGTGGTGAGAAATCGGGGCTAGAGCGGGATAGCAAAACCATGATGTATTTTCGCAAACGGCTCCGCTCCCTGCTGGTCCTGATCGCCAGTGTGCTGGTGGCGCCGGCAGTCATCGCCGAGACGGACGATGCCCCGCCGCGGGAATATGAAATCGAATTGCTGATATTCCGGAACCTGGTGCAAAACGATGGTGGCGAAATCTGGCCGGTCGATTATGCCGACTGGTTCGAAGAACCCGTTGACAACGAACAGCCCGACACCGTCACTGTCACCGAAGCAGCAGTGACCTGGTTACCGAAATCAAAGTTTCGTTTAACGGCTCAGCGAAACGCCCTGGCCAGATCCGCGCCCTATCGTCCGCTCGCCCACCTCGCCTGGCGACAGGTTGTGCCGGGCCGGCAACAGGCAAAACCGGTTGAATTGCCGAGTGGGCAAGACAACCCGGACAGAGCCTACGTCGATGGCCTGGCCCGGGTTGCCGTCGAACGCTACCTGCACCTGGACCTGGACCTGCGCCTGCATCTGCCTGCCAGCGCCACACAGGCCACCTCACTGGAATACGGGGTGCCGGAGATCAGGCTCAAACAGCAGCGCCGCATGCGCAGCAAGGAACTGCACTATTTTGATCATCCGCGGTTCGGTGTTATTGCGCTGATCACTCCCTACGAGTCGCCTCAGGCCACACCGGAAACGGACATCCCTGTCTCCGCACAGCCATAAAAAACACCGTCGATTTCATGGCCGTGATTCACGACAGCTCACGCCTTCCAGCATCGGTATGGCTGTTTCCAGCAAGCGGCGTACTTTCGCCATGCCGCTGACCAGATTGGTCTCGATATCCTCCATGCTGATCGTCCCGGTTCCGCGGCCCGCCGCCCGGTTGGCAATCACCGCACAGCTGGCATAACAAAGTCCCAGTTCCCGCGCCAGCGCCGCTTCCGGCATACCGGTCATACCGACCATGCTGCAGCCGTCTCTTTCCAAGCGGTCTATTTCGGCGGCAGTCTCCAGCCTCGGACCCTGCATCGCGGCATAGGTCCCGTGTTCGGCCGCCTCGAGCTTGAGCTGTCTGGCCGCCTTGATCAGCAAGCGTCGAACCGGCTCGCTGTACGGCTCGGTGAAATCAATATGCGTGACCTGATCCAGGTCGCTCTCGAAACAGGTGTGCTGGCGGGACCAGGTGTAATCGATGATCTGGTCCGGGAACGCCAGTCTGCCCGGCTGCATATCCTCACAAATACCACCCACCGCCGCCACCGCAATAACGCTGCGCACACCGGTTTCGCGCAGTGCCCAGATATTGGCCCGGTAATTCACCCTGTGCGGAGGAATGGTATGACCACGGCCGTGGCGGGAGATGAACACAACGTCCTTGTTGCACAGTTGACCATGGATCAGGGGACCGGAGGGTTCGCCATACGGCGTAGGCATCACTTGCCGGTGCTTGATTTCAAGATTCTTGAGTGTGGTCAGTCCGGTGCCACCGATAATTGCCAGTTCAGCCATAGGGTTCCCGTTTTGTTTTGCCTACTCAGCAACCGCGTAGATGCCCTTCAGGTTACGCAAATAACCATGGTAGTCCATCCCATAGCCGAACAGGTAACGGTCTTCGACCTGCAGCCCGACGAAGTCCGCTTTAAGGTCATCCGGCTTACGCCCGTGGATTTTTTCAACCAGGACCGCACTGTAGACCGCCCCGGCACCCTGTTCATGGCAATAGTCCAGAATAGCAGCCAGGGTCAGGCCTTCGTCCAGGATATCGTCGACCACCAGCAGGGTACGTCCTTTCAGGTCTTGTGAAGGTCGTGTGATCCACTTCAATGCCTTGCCGCCCCGGGTGCCCTGGTAACGCGTTGCGTGCAGGTAGTCGAGCTGAACGGGGAACCTGAGGCGGGTAAACAATTCACTGCTGACGATCAATCCACCCGTCATAACACACAGCAACAGCGGATTACGGTCGCTGATGACCTGCCCGATGTCGGCCGCCATCCTGTCCAGCGCCGTCTCGACCTGCTCTTGTGTGCAGAGTTGATCGGCGGCTTCGAGCACCTCCTGTACCTTGTCCGTGTCGATGCTCATTCAGTAGGTAAAGGTGACCGTGGCATCATCCATCGCTTCACTGATGAGATAAGCGCCACCGACCGTCTCGTCGATTTCTGGAATCAGGTCATCACCCCAGAATTCCAGTGTCGGCGTACAGACCTTGAAGGTGACACCCGCCTCGTGGGCTTCCTGGATAAAATCGTAGGCGGTCCGCTTGCTGCCCAGCTGAACAACAATCCGCTCGGCGACCCCGCGTATGGCCAGCTCCCCGGAGCGGCCGGTCAGGATAACTTCAACCTCATAATCCATGGCCGCCGCCACCGTCGCCTGGAAAAACGGCGCCCCCAGTTCACTCGGATTGGCAGGATCGGTATTCACCATCACGATTATCAGCTTGTCGGCCATTACCTTCCCTCCCAAATCCGCATGTGCGGTGATTATAGTTTTTAGCCTGTCGGTATTCTATGATTAAAGAGGCACTGATGTGGCCTTGAGGCGATGATTAGACGCGAGCGCGTCATCCGTCTTGAGACGGCTTTGGAGATCGGGAAGCCGTTAACCGGACAG